>JALVDI010000036.1 GCA_027009115.1 Polyangiaceae bacterium
CCGCGTCCTTCGGCCGTGACCTCCCGCAACTCCTCGAGGGCGTGGACCATGGCCGGCGGCACGATGGCCTCCCGGAGCGCAGCGATGCTCGCGCGGCAGCGGTCGCGCCGCGGCATCCTCCGGTCGATGGTCTGGCCTCGCAGCGCCGCGGCGCCGGCGCCCACGGAGCGGCCGAACAAGAACACGCTCTCGCACAGTTCCCGCGTCGTCTGGTCGACGACGACCTCTCCTTTTCGGGCGCGGCAGGCCAGCAGCTGGGCGCGGTCGATGGCGCTTCCGGCGGCGGCCTCATTGGTGCGGACGACTTCGCCGGTGGCGATCCCGACCGACGCGCCGAGGCTGGCCAGGTCGCTGCCTTCGAAGTCGTCCATGACCCGCAGCGCGGCGTCGATGCCTTCCTTCAGCTCGGTGAGATCGAAGGCGACGCAGGCCGACCCTCCCACCGTTGCGAGGGGCTCGGCGCCGGCGCTCCTGAGGCGCTCCGCCACCGCGCGCACCCACCCGGCGACTCGGCGCGGCTCATCCTGCTCGAGGCGAGTCGGTGGGAACACCCGGTGCCACAGGACCAGCCGATCCACGGCGCCCGCGCGTCAGCCGTCCAGCTTCGCTTTGAGTGCCGCGAGCTCGTCCTCCACGCCGGCGTCGCCACGGCTCCGCTCGAGGCGCGCGAACCTGGCTTCGAGCTCCGCGCGGGAGATCTCGTCCTCGTCCAGCACCGACTGGGCCTCGACCTCCGCGTCGAGCTCGTCGATGCGGCCGGCCATGCGCTCGAGCTCGTCGAAGGTCTCCGAGCCGAAGCGCCCACCCGCGCCGCCCGCGGGAGCTTCGCGGGCTCTCCGCACGGACGACGCGAGGCTCTGCTTGCGCACCTCGAGGTCTTCGACCTTCTGCTCGAGCTTCTCCAGGGTGTCCTTCATCTGCTCGACGCTCGCCGCCGCCTGGCTGGCACGCGTGCGCGCCTGCCGCGCGCGACGGCTGGCCTTGGCCTTGTGGCGAAGAGCCTCCCGGGCGAGGTCGTCGTCGCCGGCCTTCAGTGCCAGGACCGCCTTGCGCTCCCAGTCGGCCGCCTCCTCCTCGAGCTCGTCGGCTTCCTTATCGAGACGCTTGGCCGTGCCGAGGGTCGAGACCATCTCCCGCTTGGCCTTCTTCATCTCGGTGCGCATGTCGAGGATCGTCTGCCCGATGAGCTTCTCCGGGTCTTCGGCTTTGTCGACGAGCGCGTTGAGGTTGGACTTGATGACCGTGTTGAGGCGGCTGAAGATCCCCATAGCTCTCCTGAGTGCCCCCCACTCATGGGGGCCTTCATGGTTCCATGGGCCGGTCGGGATGTAAACGTGCTAGAGCCCATCTCAAACCCCCTCGTCGCCGCTCCGCGGCCTGCGCACGCCCTCTGCCGCCATCCTCTCAGCTCGACAATGCTCGACATTCCCTCGCCTCGCGGATGCGCCAGCGGTCCCGCCCAGTCCACGGATCGATCGACGATCGCCCCTGAGATGCGCTCTAGAGCCCATCTCAAAACCTCTCGTCGCCGCTCCGCGGCCTGCGCACGCCCTCTGCCGCCATCCTCTCAGCTCGACAATGCTCGACATTCCCTCGCCTCGCGGATGCATCAGCGGTTCCGCCCAGTCCACGGATCGATCGACGATCGCCCCTGAGATGCGCTCTACCTGCTCGGCATCCTCGGCTCGTGGCCTTGGTCGCGCCCAGTCCCCGGATCGACCGACGATCGCTGTCGAGCGGTGCCCTGGGCGTCCCGACCGCCGCTCTCGCGGTGCAAAGCAACGATGATCGAAGGACGACGAATCTGCATCACGGGGGGCGCGGGCTTCATCGGCACCGCGCTCACTCGCCGGCTGGTGGAGCACAACGACGTGCGCATCCTCGACGTGCTCCGCCGCAACGCGCTCGCGAGGGCGGGGCTCGACCGCCATCCTCGGGTGGAGCTCATCGAGGGCGACGTCCGCGACTACGCGACCGTTGAGCGCGCCGTCGAGGGCTGCGAGTACGTCGTGCACATGGCGTCCATCGCGGGCGTCGACACCGTGCTGCGCAACCCCGTGCTCACCATGGAGGTCTCCATCGAGGGCACCATGAACGTGTTGCGCGCCGCCCACGCCCGCGGCGGTGTCGAGCGCCTCATCGATTTCTCGACGAGCGAGGTCTTCGGCAGCTATGCCTTCCGCGTCCGCGAAGCCGATGTGACGAGTCTCGGGGCCGTCGGCGAGGCGCGGTGGACCTACGCTGTCAGCAAGCTCGCGACGGAGCACCTGGCGCACAACTACTTCAAGCAGTACGGCCTGAAGACCTGCGCGATTCGGCCGTTCAACATCTACGGGCCGGGGCAGGTGGGCGAGGGCGCTGTTCATGCCTTCGTCCTGCGGGCTCTGTGCGACGAGCCCATCCTCATCCACAACGAGGGCGATCAGATCCGATCCTGGTGTTATATCGACGACATCGTCGACGGAATCCTGCTGGCCCTCGAGCGGGACGAGGCGGTCGGCGAGAGCTTCAACATCGGCAACCCCCGGAGCACGATCACCATCTACCAGCTCGCCCGGCTGATCGTGCGCCTGGCTCGGAGCGCGTCGCCCATCAAGTTCGTGGAGTGGGACTTTCCGGACGTGGAGCTGCGTATCCCGGACGTCAAGAAGGCCGAACGACGGCTCGGTTATCGTCCTCGGGTGGACCTCGAAGATGGGCTGGCCCGGACCATCGCGTGGTACAAAGAGTCCTTGAACGAGGACTGATCTGCGTGAGTCGAATCCTTCCGCTGGACGACGTTCGTGCCGACGGCTGGTTTTCCCGTCTAGGTGATGACGCGCCCCATTTCCATGAGCTCTGCGACGCGATCGGCGAGCGCGTGGTGGCCTTCGCGATCGTGGCGGGGGTGCGCATCACGGCGGTCGCCCTCGACCCGCGGATGAGGGATGCGAGCCTCATCACCTTCACGCTCGGCGACGACGAGGTCGAGCATCAACTCCCCCTCGGCGAGCTCCGCCGTCGGCTGGCGGCGACCTTGGTGGCGGATGAGCCCTACCCCGATGCCCTGTCCGACGAGCCGAGCGTCGAGGAGCTGCAGCGCTTCATCGGTTACCGCTACCTCTTGTTGGCGCCGATCTTCGACGTCGAGCTCCGGGAGCTTCGCTTCGAGGAGGGGGAGCCGCCCGCCGTCCTCGCGGTGATCGACGCCGAAGAGCGGCTGCTGCCCCTCACCGAGCTGCGCGAGCACATCCGTCACCGCATCCGTGAACAGGGCGCCGCCGCCCGTGCGGGCTCGCCCTTCGCCATCGACCTGAGCGTCGTTCCGAAGGCGGAGGCGGCGGCTCGGGAGGGGGACTGGGAGCATCTGGTCGAGCTCCTCGGGACGTGGCCGGGCCCGCTCTCGCTCTTGCTCCGGACGCGCGAAGGAGCGGAGCTCGCCCCGGACGTGCGCCGGACGCTCACGGAGGCGCTCGGTTTGCTCGGCACCGCCTACGTGGAGCTCGGCAACTTCGATTGGGCCGAGGAGGTCCTGCGCCTCGCCATCCAGTGGGGACAGGAGCTTGGGGGGGAGGTCGTCGGAGGCCTCTTCCTGCGTTTGGGCCGGGCTGCGGTGCTCCGCGGACGGCACGCCCAGGCCATCGGCTTGTTGCGCCGCGCCCTGAGCCTTGGCGCGGATCGGGCCCAAACCTTGGGGCTCTTGGCGCAGGCCTTCAGCGGCGCGGGGCACCATCTGCCGGCGGTCCTGTGCGCTCGAGAGGCCACGGACCTGGGCGTCGACGACCCCCAGCTGCGCCAGGCGCGCGAGCGATCGGAACAGGCCCTCGGTCCGCCCTGGGAGGCTTTCCGCGAGGCGGTGCTGGCGTGAGGGTCACAGGAGCTGCCGCGGTCGCGCCGAAGCTCCACCTCCGTTTCGAAGGTGGGCGCGCCGTCGTGTCGCTCGGCCGTGCCCGCGAAGGGCGGGGGATCGTCGTCGAGCGACTGGGGATGGAGCTCGATCTCGACGGCGCGGTGCAGCTCAGCGGTGGGCCGGCACGCTTTCGGCACCACCGAGCCCGGCTCACGGACCTGCACGTTCGCCTGTGTCCGCGGGCCTTGGAGCGGGCCGCCGCTGTCCGAGGAGTCTCCCTGCGCATCGACGGTCCCACCGGTGGAGAGCTGTGGCTGTCGTTTCGGGACGCGGTGGGTGCCTGCGCCTGGCGGTGCGTCCTCGGCACCTGCGGCGCCGACGTGCTGGTGTACCCCCTCGAGGCGAGCTTCGTTCGCCGCGGACCGGTCGCTCCCTGGGTACGCTTGGGCCGCTCGTTGCGTGCGCTGGGCGGCGAGTGGTCGGCGGAGCTCGGGGCGTTCCGCTGGCGGCGCCCGGTCCGCACCTGGTTGGCCGAGGTGCTCTTGCCCTGGGGCTGGCGGGTGCCCGAGGAGCGCGGGCAGAGCCTGCGCTGGGTGCCTTCGGCGCTCGCCCTCGAGGTCGGCGCCTGGGAGCCGCCGGCGGAGCTCGCGAAGGAGGCCGCGTCCCGGGCTGAGGCGCTGGAGGCTCGGACGCATCGCTGGTGCGACCCAGGGGCTTCGGCGGATGGGCCCGCCGGGGACTTCGCTCGCGCGCTCCAGGCAGGGGCGCTGAGGGAGGCTCGACGCGCCGCGCAGGCCATCGGTGTGCCTTGGGTGCGGGCGGATGCCCTCGAGGCGACGGCGGAGCGGTTCTTCAGCGAGCTCGACGACGGGACCCTGGCCGACCTGCTCCTGGGTGCCCTCGCCGAGCGGCCCAACGACGTCGCCGGGTGGCGCCGCTGGATCGAGGTGCTCGCGGAAGGGGGGCGCCCGGTTGCGCTCCGGCTCGCCGGGGCTGCCCTCGGCGGGTCGTTGCCGCGCACCACGCGCGCCGCCCTCGCCGCTCACGCGGTCGACGGCGTCTTCGACCGGGCCGACCCCGCCGACCTGGATCGGGTGGACGCCGTGGCGGCTGCCCTGGTCGAGCAGGCCGAGCGGCTGGCGCCGGAGCTCCCCGAGGTCCAGGCGGCCCGCGCGGCGCTCCATCACCGCCACGGTGACCTCGTCGCGGCCGCACGTGCCTGGGAGCGGGCGGCGGAGGAGGCGGAGAACGTCCTGACGAGCGCCCGATGGCGGCGGCGCGCGGCCGAGCTGTGGCTCGGGTTGGAGGGAGCGGCGACGGCGGAACCGCTCCTGCGCCGGGCGCTGCTGGACCTCGAAGCCGTGGGGTTGTCGGCGCCGTCCTTGGTCGTCCAGCTCGCCGCTCTGCGCACCGAGCGCGGCGATCCGGAGGCGTCCGCGGAGCTCCTTGGAAAGTTGCTGCGGGAGCCTCGCCCCGACGACGAGAGCTGGCGGGCGGCGGCCCTCGCGGCGGTCCGCTTTCACGTCGAGCGCGGGGAGGACGACCGGGCTCGCCCGTTCCTGGCCGCCCTGGGGGAACGGGCCTGTGCGAGCGTGGACGATCCGGAGCTCTCCTTCGTGCTCGGCGAGACCTTCTCCTGGCCAGGCGCCCAGGGCGAGCTCTCGAGCGCGTCGAAGTCCCTCGACCTCCTCGAAGGCGACGAGTCCTTCGACGATGCAGCGGTCCGGCGCCCGCCCACGCGGGTGGACCTCTCGTCGAGTCCGGTCGACGGTCCGCCGGTGACCCTCGTTTCCGTCGCCGACGACGAGGTGCGGGCCCTCCTCCGGGAGGTGCGCGCCTGCTCCG
>JALVDI010000037.1 GCA_027009115.1 Polyangiaceae bacterium
CGAGCCTGCAATGGGGAAGCCGCCGCGACCCCTTCGGTGACGCTGCCGGGACGACGCCCTACGAGCGCGCGAGCGCTGCGGGTCGGATGGGCCGGCCATTGGGTGACCGGCGGCGTCCTTGTGTGGCGGGCCTTGTGGGCCGTCGTCCCGAGGCTCGGGCGGCTCAGCGGCGGCGGCGCCAGACGAGGGCCAGGCCAAGGGCGAGGGCCCACAGCGGCGCCGGCTCGGAGCCCATGCCGGGGGTCGCGCAACCGCAGCCGTCGTCGGAACGCGGGATCACGCGACCCGCGTCGACACCCGCGTCGGCGCTCGTCCCGCTGTCGGCGTCGCCCGTGCCGCCGTCTTCGGGGGGCGTGCCGGCGTCCGGGGCGGGCGCGGGCATCGGGCGGACGCACTCCCCGAGCTCGCAGACCTGGCCGTCGGGGCAGACCGCGCCGGCGCAGGCGTCCACACAGCCGGCCCCGGGTTGGCAGACGAAGCCGGGCTCGCAGGTGACGCCGAGGCAGGCCGTGGGCTCGCAGCGTCCCTCGGCCGTGCAGCTTTCGCCCGGACCGCACTCGCCGCCCGGGAGGTCGCAGCGCACGATGCACTCGCCCTCGGAGCACACGGAGCACTCGGGGTCGCAGCTCAGATCCGCGCAGAGGTCCAGGCAGCTGCCGGCCCGGCAGCTCTGGCCCGCCGGACAGATCACGCCGTCGCAAGCGCCGACGCATTCACCCATGGAGCAGCGCTGTCCCGCGGGGCACTCGAGGGACTCGCAGCCGATGTCCACGCAGCGGCCCTCGTCGGTGCAGAGCTGGCCCTCGGGGCAGCCCCCCTCGAAGCAGACGTCGATGCAGACGCCGCGGTCGCAGACCTCGGTGCCGGTGCACAGATCGCCGCCCTCGTCGACGGTTCCATCGCAGTCGTTGTCCAGGCCGTCGCAGCGCTCGTCGCTCGCGGGGACGACCGGGAGGCATTCGGTGCCCGAGGCCACGCACTGGGTGACGCCCTCGGCACACACGCCCTGCTCTCCCGTGTCGCAAGGCTCACCGGCGTCCGGGCAGATGACCGTCCCGCTCCGGATCTGGAACCGCCACACCCCCGGCTCCCCGACGTTGGAGGTGGTGCAGAGCGTGTTGGCGATGCCCGGCATCAGCGAGCCGGGGATGGCGACGTAGTCCCGGGTGTTGCCGGCGTCGAAGCCCGCCTGGGCCTCGGTGCCGCCGAACCCGCCCGTGCCGTCGGAGGCATCGCCGGTCTCCCACTCGCAGCGGTTGTAGCGGAACTCGACGTCGAAGTCGCCCATGGAGCCGCCGCAGCCGGGCACCGCCGTGAGGATGAGCTGAAGGCTCATGCGCTTGTCGATGTGGCACCTGTAGTATCCGGTGTCGTACCAGGTGACGACCATTCGGCCCGGCTCGAGGTACCACCACACGGAGTTGTCGCCCCCGCTGCAGGTGCCCGCGGCTTCCGTCGTGCAGGCGGTGCCGCGGGTGTCGATGTCGGCCCAGTAGGGCGCGATCATGGGTTGATCGGCGACCGGGAACGACCGGGGCGTGTAGGTGCGCACCGGTCCGCTGAAGGTGATGTTGCCGTTCGTGTTGACGTACGCGGTGGTGTGCGTGCGGTCGAAGAAGCGCAGACCCTCGGGGAACGCAGGGGTCAGGTCGATGGCCGAAGACGACTCGTCGTCGTTGCGGTGCAGACAGTTGGTGCCGTAGTCGAGGGGTCCACCGAGCCCTCCGAGCAGAGGCGCCTGGGCCGAGAGCGGAGCGGCCGTGAGGACGACGAGGGCGCAGCTAGCAAGACAAACGAAGCGAGACATCCGAACCTCCACCATCGGCACCGTTCGCCCGGGGCGTCACACGCGGATGAGCTCGGCGATTTCGGTCCAGAAGTCGGACTCCCCGATCAGCTCTACCACCATGACCGCCTCCGCAGCGGCTCGGGCCAAAGCTACACCATGTTCCGCTTCGAGCCGCCACGCAATGTCTCGGGCGATGGCCAGGCGAGTGGCCAAATCTGCACGTGCCCTGTCGAAAGGTCGCTCGTACCATTTCAGCGCCCAGATTTCGTCGGCGATCCAGTCTGCGAAGACGTCGTCGGCGCTGTTCGCGGATTCGGCGGGGCGCTGCTCGGCGCGATCGAAGGCGGCCGCCCAGGGGCGCAGGGGGACCCGCACCCGGTGGCCGTCGACGACGAGTCCGCGGATCGTCTCGGCGAACCAGAGCGCGGCGAAACCAAAGGCCGTGCCGTCGGGCGCCTCCTCGAGGATCGTTTCGGCTTCGTCCTCCCAGCTCGAGTGCTTTAGCCGAGGGAAAGGGTCGGCGGCGAGCACCTCCTCCGGCGGGCAGCCTCCGGCGAGCTTCTCCAGGAGCTCCGCCTCGAGGGTGCGCCAATCGTCGAAGGAGACCTTGACCTTCTTGGCCAGCTTGATCTTCACGACCTCGCGGTCAGCCCGTGGCTTGCCGTTGGGGCCGCGCAGGGAGGGGAGGGCGGCTTCCTCGGTGAGCAGCGGGCGGTCGCCCAAGGTGCGGCAGGGGCAGCGATGCTCCGTCGTGATTCGTCCGCCGGCGGGGGTGGCCACGAGCCCCAGCGGGAAGCGGCGGCAGCCTTCGGGCTTGGCGCCGGGCCCGTATCGGGCGTGGATCTCGCAGTGCGCGTCCGGCAGCAGGAAGTGGCACCCACCGTCGGGGGCGGTGTTCAGCATCCGAGCCTCGAAGCCTTCGTCCCAGGCCGCGCCATCCGGGTCGATCTTGCGGATTTGGACCAGCTCTTTCTTCGTGAGGGGGCCGAGGCCGTGGATGTCGGTGCAGCACAGGCCGTCGCCGAAACAGGTGTAGCGGGAGCCGGGGCGGACGAGGAGGGGACGCACGCGAGGCTGTTTCTTCGCCATCGGAGCCTTCCTGGCGGGCGGCGCAGGTGGGGTCAAGTGGAGGTCACCGCCGCGCCCGGTGCGCGGGGCGGTGCCGATCACCGAACGGGGATGCCCTTGGCGGCCGCTTCGGATAGGATAGCCAAGCGATGGCTTCGCCCCTCCTCGGGTACAACACGAACGTCCGCCACAAGGGGAAGCTCTATCACATCCAGACAGAGGACTCGGGTGTGAAGCACCCGCACATCATGACGCACCTCTTCGCGGATGGCGGGCGGATCATCGCGTCCAAGAAGACGAGCTACGCGGACATCGTCGGCGCCGAGGACATGAAGGAGCGCGTCAAACAAATGATGCGTGAGCAGCACAAGGCGATGTTCATTGCGCTGCGTGACGGGGTGTTCGACGAAGAACGGGCCGAGCCCACTCAAGAGGTCGAGGTGCCCAAGCTAGATGTCGACGCGCTGGAGGCAGCGGCCGCCAAGCTGGCGCAGCCGCCGGCCCCCGTGGCTGCGTCGTCGCCGGCCCGGAAGCCGGCGAGCGGGCGTTATCAGCCCACCCGTCCGACGAGACCGGCGGAGCGGCGCGCCAGGCCGTCGTCGGCGGCGCCTGGGTCGATCTTTGGGAGCGATCTGCTGAGCGAGAAGTCCCTCGATGAGGTCATCCTCAGCTACCTGGCAGAGGACCTCGATGACGAAGGCTGACGCCTCCGACCCGCTGGAGGAGCTCACGGCCATGGTCGAGGATGTGCTGCGTCCCCTGGTTCGCGTCGATGGCGGAGACGTGGAGCTCGTGGCCGCCGGTGAGGGCTCGGTCCTGCTGCGCGTCAGCGGCTCGGCTGCGTTCGGGCCAGGGAGCGAGCGTGTCCGCCAACAGGTCCTGTGCGCGGGTGTGCGCAAGGTGCTCGGCGACGTGGAGGTGGCCTTCGACAAGGCGGTGCCGCGACCGGGCCGTGTCACCTCCGGGGCGGAGGAGGCGGACGGCAGGGGAGCGGCCCCGAGCGAGCCCTGAGAGCATCCTCGCGGCCGATTCGCGCTGCGCCAGAGATCTCCGCAAGACCGGTGGTGCGGGCGTCCTCCCTTCCACCCCGATGGATCACGCACTAAGGTCGCGCCGTGGCTCCACGGGACGACGATGCGCTCCTCGATATTCGAGGGTTGAAGACCTACTTCCACACCGACGAGGGGACGGTGCGGGCCGTCGACGACATCAGCCTCGAAGTCCGCGCCGGTCGGACCCTCGGGCTCGTGGGTGAGTCCGGGTCCGGCAAGTCCGTGACCTCGTTGACCATCATGCGCCTGCTGCCGGAGCTGGCCGCGCGTATCGAGGGCGGCGAGGTCGTCTTCCTGGGCAAGGATCTGGTGCGCTTGCCCGAGCGCGAGATGCGCAGGATCCGCGGCAAGGACATCGCGATGATCTTTCAGGAGCCGGGGACCTCCCTCAACCCGGTCTATCGCGTCGGTGACCAGGTGGCCGAGGCGATCCGGCTGCACCTGGGCTTGAGCCGACCGGAGGCGCTCGCCCGGACCGTCGAGCTCTTCGCGGAGGTGGGTATCCCGGAGCCCGAGCGCCGCGTGCGGAGCTACCCCCACGAGATGTCCGGCGGTCAGAAGCAGCGCGTGATGATCGCGATGGCGTTGAGCTGCGATCCGAAGTTGCTCATCGCCGACGAGCCCACGACGGCGCTCGACGTCACGATTCAAGCACAGATCTTGGATCTCATCCGCAAGCTCCGGGACGAGCGCGAGATGGGCATCCTCTTCATCACCCACGATCTCGGCGTCATCGCAGAGATCGCCGACGACGTGGCCGTGATGTTCCGCGGCAAGCTGCTCGAGGTCGGGCCGGTCGAGAAGATCTTCACCAGCCCCGAGCACGCCTACACCCGAGGGCTCTTGGCGTGCCGACCGCGCCTCGAAACGACGTGGCGGCGCCTTCCGACGGTCGCCGACTACATGGATGTGACGAAGGGTGACGACGGCTCCCTCGAGATCGTGGAGAAGGAGGTCGGCGATCTCAGCCGCTTCGAGCGCGGCCGCGGCCGGCTCTTGCACCCGAGGTCGACCCTGGTGGCGATGGGTCATGGCGATCATGTGCCCGCTGACGCGACCCTCGTGGACGAGGGAACCTCACCGCTGCTTCGCGTGGAAGACCTCAAGGTCTGGTTCCCGATTCGGCGCGGCTTCCTCCGGCGCGTGGTCGGTCACGTCAAGGCGGTCGATGGGTTGTCCTTTGAGGTCTACCGTGGGCAGACCTTGGGGCTCGTGGGGGAGTCGGGGTGTGGCAAGACCACGACGGGCCGCGCGGTGCTCCGGCTCCAGCAGAAGACCGGCGGCAGCGTGACCTTCGACGGCATCGACGTGCACGAGCTGAAGGGGGAGGCGCTGCGCGCGTGGCGGCGCCGCATCCAGATCATCTTTCAGGACCCCTACGGCTCGCTCAACCCTCGCATGAGCGTCGGCCGCGCGCTCACCGAGGCGATGAGCATTCATGGGATCGGAGCGGATCACGCCGAGCGCATGGAGCGAGCCGGCGCGTTGCTGGAGGAAGTCGGGCTCCGGCGCGACCACCTCAGCCGCTATCCCCATGAGTTCTCCGGGGGGCAGCGTCAACGCATCGGCATCGCGAGGGCGCTGGCTGTGGAACCCGAGCTCATCGTGTGTGACGAGTCCGTGAGCGCCCTCGATGTCAGCGTGCAGGCGCAGGTGCTCAACCTCCTCAAAGACCTACAAGAGGAGCACGGTCTGACGTACATCTTCATCAGTCACGACCTGAGCGTCGTAAAG
The DNA here is from genome assembly GCA_027009115.1 of Polyangiaceae bacterium. GTDB lineage: Bacteria > Myxococcota_A > Polyangia > Polyangiales > Houyiibacteriaceae > JALVDI01. Next base: position 5,644 of record JALVDI010000037.1, read on the forward strand.
TTCATGAGCGACATGATGGTCGTCATG
>JALVDI010000038.1 GCA_027009115.1 Polyangiaceae bacterium
ACCGTGGTGCCCGATCCCTCCGATCCCGCCCACACGTATCTCTTCTGCACCACGACGCAGAGCTGGGGCGCTGCCGCGGCCGACTGCATGTTGAAGGGATATCACCTGGCGGACCTCGAGACGGAGGCCGAGCACGGGGCGGTCTGGGCTGCCGCTCAGGGGGTTCGCGGGGACCGCAACTGGTGGTTCGGCATCCACCACGACAGCGCGGACAGCCAGTGGGAGTGGACCGATGGGACGGCCGCCTATCCCTCGGACTCGGCGGCCTACGACGGCTGGGCGTCGGATCAGCCGGACCGCAACACCTGCGGGTTCCTCTGGCAGGCGCAGGGAGGCGATTGGAAGGCCGGCGCCAATTGCGGTGCGATGCTGAACTACGTCTGCGAGGCTGGCGACTGACGCGCGCCCGCCGCCTCGTCGGAGCGTCTTGAAGAGCACCTTCGAGCCCCGGCGGATCATGTCCGGCCTGGCTGTGGCCTCTGTGGTATCGTTTCTCTCCATGGTCGGGCGGTTCTTCGCTCTCTCCCTCTTCTTGTTGCTGTGCGCCCTGCTCGCGTGCGGCGACGACGGGGGGGGCTCGGGCTGTGTGGCGCCGAGCGACTGCGCCGCCGGCGAACGCTGCGTGAATGGTGACTGCGTTCCGAGGGTCGACAGTGGGAGTGGGCACGACGCCGCGCGTCCGGATGCCGCGCGGGGGGACTCGGGGCTGCTGTGCCCCGAAGGGACCGTCGACCTCAACGGCGACCCGGAAGATGGCTGCGAATGCACCGTGTCGACCAACGGAGAGCGCTGCAACGGCGCGGACGACGATTGCGATGGCTCGACGGACGAAGGCGTGTCGCCCCCCGTGGGCCTTTGCAGCTCCACGGGAGTTTGCGCAGGAACAACGCCGAGCTGCAGCGGAGTGAGCGGCTGGGAGTGCAACTACCCCTCGGGCACCTACGAGGACCCAGAGATGAGCTGCGACTCCCTCGACAACGACTGCGACGGCGCCCTCGACGAAGCGCTCACTCGCTCGTGCACCACCGCATGCGGCCCGGGAACGGAGACTTGTGTGGACGGGAGCTACCAGGGCTGCACGGCATCCGGGTCGGGAGGGGCGGAGACGTGCAACGCGACGGACGACGACTGCGATGGATCCGTCGACGAGGACGCCGATTGCGGTGACTGCACCGTGGTGCCCGATCCCTCCGATCCCGCCCACACGTATCTCTTCTGCACCACGACGCAGAGCTGGGGCGCTGCCGCGGCCGACTGCATGTTGAAGGGACATCACCTGGCGGACCTCGAGACGGGGGCTGAGCACGGGGCGGTCTGGGCTGCCGCTCAGGGGGTTCGCCGGGACCGCAACTGGTGGTTCGGCATCCACTACGACAGCGCGGACAGCCAGTGGGAGTGGACCGATGGGACGGCCGCCTATCCCTCGGACTCGACGGCCTACGACGGCTGGGCGTCGGATCAGCCGGACCGCAACACCTGCGGGTTCCTACAGCAGATGCAGGGAGGCGATTGGAAGGCCGGCCCCGATTGCGGTGCGATGCTGTACTACGTCTGCGAGGCTGGCGACTGATCCGCGCTCGGGCCGCTCGTCAGAGCGTCTTGAAGAGCACCTTCGAGCCCCGGATGGGGTCGTAGCCGCCACGATCGGCGGGGAGCTCGGCGGGGCTGCCCGGAGCGAAACCGCGCTCCACGAACCAGTGCACCGACTGCGTGGTCAGCACGAAGAGGCGGCGCAGGCCCTCGGCCTTGGCGCGCCGTTCGATCGCCCGCAGCAGCACCTCGCCCCGGCCGTGCGCCCGATACCCCGGGTGGACGCCGAGGCAGGCGAGCTCGCCGGCGCCCTCCGCAGGGAAGGCGTAGAGCGCCGCGCAGCCCAGGACGAGCCCGTCGCGCTCGACCACGACGAAGCGTTCGATGTCCGTTTCGAGGACCTCTCGAGGGCGATGGACGAGCACTCCTTGTTCTTCGAGCGGTTCGAGGATGCGCAGTAGGCTCGGGACGTCCCGCAGCCGCGCCGGGCGCACTCCCTCGTAGAGCTCGTCGGTGACGAGGGTGCCGATGCCGTCTCGGGTGAAGAGCTCGCGCAGCAAGGCACCGTCCGCTCGCCGGTCGACGATGTGGGCCCGCGGGACGCCGCCCTCGACAGCGTGGACGGCCGCTTCGAGGTGTTGACGCACATCCGTCGACAGGTCTCGCTCGGACGCGAGGATGGCCCGACCCTGGCGGGTCTCGAGCTCCGTGTGGATGCCGCCCTGGCCGTCGTGGACGCCCCGCCCCTCGACGAGGCAGACGAGCTTGTCGGCGGCGAGCGCGACGGCCGTCTCGGCAGCCAGCTCCGGCGTGCTCAGGTTGAAGCACTCGCCGGTGACGGAGTAGCCGATGGGTGTGAGGATCACGATCGCGCCGGCGTCGAGTTGTGCGCCGATCGCCTCGTGGTCGACGCGGCGCACGCGCCCTGTGAAGCCGTAGTCCACCCCGTCCAGGACCCCCAGGGGGCGTGCGGTCACGAAGTTGCCCGTCGTGACGCGGACTCGCGCCCCGGCCATGGGCGAGCCCGGGAGCCCCATCGACAGCAGGCGCTCGAGCTCCACGCGGTTCGTGCCCGCCGCCTCCATCGCCGCGGCGAGAGCCAGCCGGTCGGTGACGCGGACCCCTTCGTGGAGCCGGGAGACGACCGAGCGATCCGCCAGGCGCGCGTCGATCTGCGGCCGCGAGCCGACCACGAGGACCAGTCGGACCCCGAGGCTGTTGAGCAGCGCGACGTCCGCGACGAGGTCCGGCAGGCCTGCGGACTGCATCACCTCGCCGCCGGCGACGATGACCATCGTGCGCCCCTGGTGCTGGCGAATGTAGGGGGCGGATTTCCGGAACCAGTCCACGAAGGGCGATTGGCTGTCGGTCATGACGTGCCCCGCACGCCATGGCGCTCGATGGGCCGCGCGTAAGGCTCGTCAGGCGAGCTCACCGAGGGCTCGGCCACCAGCCGGCGTAGCAGTTCGGTGGGGTCGGGGAGGCTCACGCCGCGAGGCTAGCAGGCCGCCCAGGCGCTCGCCTCCGGTGCCTCGCCGGCGCCCTCGGTCCATCGGAGGAGGTGCGAGGTCGCGTCTGGCGTCAGTAGCCCTGGACCTCCATCGCCGCGTCGAAGCTCTCGAGAGCCGCTCCCCTCGCCTCGGCCTGGCTGCGTGCGCTCGCGGCACGGGCGCGGATTCGGCGCACGGTGGCCCGCCTGCGCTGAAGGCGCGCCCGCTCGGCGGGGGCGACCGGCGCCGCCAGCGCTCCCTCGATCTGCTGGTCGGCGAACTCGAAGTGCCGCTGCGCCGTCGCCAGGTCGCCGCGGGAGAGGGCCTCCGCGGCCTGGCGCTGCGCCCGCGCCGCCTCCAGGCTGGCGACCATCGCCTGGACCCGTGGCTCGACGGAGCGCTCGGGCGATGGGGCCCCGGGCGTGACGCGGTAGCGGAGGGTGGCGGTCTGGGTTCGAGGTTGGGTCGGGCCGCTCGTCTCACGGTACACGAGGCGCGCGGTGGCGAGGGGACGAGCGCCGGGTCGCCGCGTGTCGACGCGCGCCCGAAAGACGAGTTCGCGGCGCTGCCCCGCGAAGACGCTCCCCAGCGGAAGCCGCAGCTTGTTGCCCTCGATCGTCGCCCCATCCGTCAGCGGCTCGAGGAGCCGGACTCCGGGGGCCGGGACGACTTCGATGTAGGCGTCGGTGGCGATGGTCCGGGCCAGCAGGTTCACCTCTTGTTCGAGGATCGACGCCATCTGGGAGGGGTGCTCGAGGTGGTACAGGCGTCCCGAGCTACGCACGGCGAGGGCGCCCAGGGTGTGCTCGTCGTAGTCGAGGCCGAGGCCGATGGCGCTGATCTGAACCTCCCACTCGGTGCCGTTGCCGGCCAGCGTGGCGAGGGAGGCCGGGTCCGAGGGGCCGATGTTCGCCTGGCCGTCGCTGATGAGCACGAGGCGTCGGACGGAGTGGCTCGTGGGAGCGCGGGCGAGGCTCTGAATCCCTGTCGCCACTCCCCCGTAGAGGTTGGTCCCGCCGCCGGCCTGGAGGTAGCGCACGCGCTCCATCAATGCGGGCCTGGACGCGGCGTTCACCACCGTGGGCGCGGCCACCTCGACCACCGTGTTGCTGAAGGCGTAGAGGCTCACCACGTCCCCGTCCGCCAGGGACTCGAGGAGGCTCGCGGCGGCCATGCGTGCGTTGCGGATCTTCTCGCCGCTCATCGAACCGGAGGTGTCGACGACCAGCGAGAGGGCCAGGGGAGGCCGCTGCGCCAGCACCTGAGGGGCGGCGTCCGGGGCGTCGATCCACACGCCCACGAAGGTCTCGCCGTCGGCACCGACCTGAACCTGAGTCCGGACCGGCGCGCCTTGGATCCAGCCGGCGCTTCCTGAGCCGCCGCTGCTCTGGACGGTGACCCGGGTGGTCTGGGCTCGAACGGTCGATTGGGGGGCGGCGCAGCCCAGGAGGGCGGCAGCGGCGAGGACGCAGAGACGTTGCATGGTTGGCTCCTGTGGCCCGGGGCTGGAGGCGGGCCGACGGACGCTTCGACGGGCCAGCCCGCGAAAAGATCTCAGCGAGGTGCCGGGCGCCGGTCGAGGGCGAGCCCGACGCGGCCCAGCAGGCCTCCGCGGTCGAGGCGAAAGCGCTTTCGCTCCACCGGGACTGAGATATATTCGCGCCATGTCGATGGCACAGGCCGCGCTCGACGCGGCACGCGGTTACCTTCGCAACCACCCCGAGGAGATCGGTCGAGCGATGCGCAACGCCCTGGGACTTCGTATCGGCGTTCCGATCGTGGCGCTGCGCTGGCTCGGAAAGCAGGTCGAGAAGACCGGCAAGGTTCAGAACCTGAAGATCGACAGCGTGCCGCCGGGCATCAAGCTCAGCGCGGACCTCGAGCTGATGAATACGCCCATCCGCGCGTCGGCGGTCGTCTACATCGATCGGGTCGTCTTCAATGAGGAAGAGCTCACGGTGGCGCTGCGGCTGGAGAACGTGAGCCTCAAGCTCAACGGCGAGGCGGAGACGCCGGTGGCGGCGCTCATCAAGAGTGGCGCCCTCGATCTTTCGAGTCCGGGGACCCTCGTCGGTTTCATGCCTGACCGCAATCCGGTGATCGCCGAGGCGAACGACAACCGCATCGTGCTCGATCTGATGCGGGACCCGAAGATCGGCCGCAACCCGCTCGTCCGCAACATCGTCGCGGTGCTCACGAGCTTCGTGACGCTCCAGGGGATCTCGACGGACGAGAGCCACCTCGACGTCGCCTTCCGAGCGCTCCCCGCGGGCGTCCGGGGCGCCGCTCGCTCGCTCCGGCAGCACGTGCTGCTGCCCTCGATTGGGCGGCTGCTGCCGCGCTGACCGCGGGAGTGGGGTTCGCGTCCGCCCCACCCTATGATGGGTTGGCGGTGAAGGCGCTCGTCAAGGTCGGTTACTCCTGCAACGATCACTGTGGCTTCTGCCATACCCTCGCGATCCGTCACGTCGACGGGAGCGCCGCGGAGGTCTACCGCAAGATCCAGCGCGCCAAGGAGCTCGGCCACAGCATGGTGGTGCTCAGCGGTGGCGAGCCCACGATCCGGCCCGAGCTCCTCGATTGGGCGGCGCGTGTCGCCGATCTCGGGATGGACTTCGGTCTC
>JALVDI010000039.1 GCA_027009115.1 Polyangiaceae bacterium
GCACGCGCCGACGCTGGGCACGTGACCGGCGAAGCGAACGCAATCGGCCACCCACGCGCCCGATGACGCCGCCATGCGACGTCTGTCCCCTCTCGTCTTGGCCTCCTGCGCCCTCTTGTCCGGGTGTGCGTCTCTCCTCCCCACGCTCCGCGTCAGCGCCCTGTCCCGGCGCAGTCAGGCGCGGCGCGGCGACGAAAGGGTCCGCCACCGTTGGTACGGCCGGGCCCTGGTCACGACGCGATGGACCCTCGGGTCCCCGCCGCGCCCGCCCACGGAGCCCTCGGTCCCTCTGGTCGAACACGGAGTCCTCGCGGGCCGCCTGCCGTGCCAGGCGTTCTGCATGTGGGAGCGCCAGGCCGTCCGGAGCGCCCGATGAGGCGCGCGGCCTGCGGCGCCCTCTGGCTGCTCCTGAGTGCGAGCGGCGCCACCGCCCAGGTGCCCGCGGAGACGGCTCGGCCCAGCCCCGAGGCGCTCGCACGCTACGCCGACGAGCCCTCGATCGCCCAGCTCCTCGCCGCCCTCCAGCGGCTCCCCGAGCTCGACCCGGAGGTCGCCCGTCGCGCCGCTCGACGTGCGCGGCGTGGAGGCTGGCTGCCCGATCTACGCTTCGCGCTCCGCCGCGGGCAAGCCCGAGATCTCTCGGCCCAGCTCGACCCGGGAGACGACCGCAGGCGCGTGAGCACCGACGACGACCTCGCCCTCGAAGGCTCGCTGACGATCCGGCTGTCGAGGGCCGCGTACGGACCCGACGAAGTGGCGCTCCTGCGCGAGGAACGGGCACGGGAGCGTGCCCGTGAGGAGCGGGCGCGGGTGGTGGTCGCGGCCTACTTCGAACGCCGTCGCTTGCAGCTCGAGCGAGATCTCCGGGGCCGCCAGGATCTCGAGACCCTGAACCGGATCGCCGAGCTCGAGGCCTTGCTGGACGCCTTTACCGGGGGAGCGTTCACGCGCATCATGCGCCACGGACCATGAGCCACGACAAGCGCGAGCACGTCCGAATTCCAGTCGAAGTCGCCGGAGAGGTCGAAGTCGCCGGAGAGCCCGTGAGCGTCTCGACTCAGAACCTCTCCCTCGGCGGCGTCGCGCTGGTGCTGGAGCCCGCGCTCTCCGAAGATCGTCCGGTGCGGATCTCGCTCTTCCTCACCCAGGATGGGATCGAAGATCCGGACGAGGAGCCCTTCGATGTCGAGGGCATCACCCGCTGGGTCGCACAGAACGACGCGGGCCTTCACGTCGTAGGAGTGCAGTTTGGACCGCTCAACCCAAGCCAGCGGGTCCAGCTCGAACGTTTCCTCCGCCTGCTGGAAAGCTGAGCGCTCCAGCGCTCCCCCTCACAGGTAGGCGTGGATACGCGGCACGCGACGACGCGGCCAGAGCAGCGCGACCATAGGCACCGCCCCCGCGGCGATGCTCAAAGCGATCGCCTCGAAAGCCCCGGGACGGGGCGCCGCGAAGGACGCAGCCACGTGCAGAGGCAGCAGCACACAGGCGCTGGGCAGGGCCCAACGACAGGCGCTGGGCGGCAGCCAGGCGGCCACCACCGCGAGCAAGACCGCGGCCCCGACGAGGAGCCATCCGCCCCCGAGTCCCCCGGAAGCGAGGGCCACCAGCAACGTGGCGGCGAGAGCTCGATGCGTGTCGGCCGCGAACCCGCGGGGACCGGCGAGCGCGAGGAGGGCGGCGATGAGCAGCCCCCACACGAGGGGGGCGCGCGCCAGAGCGCTGTGAGCGAGATCGGCCGAGGCGGCCCCCGTAGACGTCGATCCCGTCGACACGCAGACGGCAGCCACCGCCATCCAGAGCGCAAGCTCGCCCCCGAACCCCCGAAGTCTAGCCGAAGCCGAAGCACGGACGAGGGGCGCCGCCCGCATCGCGAGCGAGGCGGCGAGCCAGAGCCCAACACCGATAGGCCGCCAGTTCAGCAACGCAGCGCAGAGCCCCGCAACCGCTGCCATGCCGAGCCAACGCCGGGGTCGAGGACAGGCGCCGCGGGGAGTGATCCGACGGAGCTCGGCGGCCCCGGGGCCCAGCCACCAGAAGGCGACGAGGGGCAAGAGCAACAGCGCCCAGAAGCTGCGGACGGCGGGCCCGTGGTCGTCAGGCAGCCGGAGGGTGAGCCGGCCGGCGACCCCCGGTCGCTCGACGACGATACGGTCGGCCTCCGGCGAAAGCGCGAGGTCGGCTCCGCTGCGGACGCGCAAGCCGCCAAACTCCAGCAGCCGGTCGCCGGGGCGTAGTCCCGCGCGGGCCGCGAGGCTCGCCGGAGCGACCTCGGCGACGCGGACCTCGAGAGAGTCCTCCGCAAGAACGACCCCGAGCGCCCGCGGCGCCGAGCGCTCTCGCCGGCTGTCTTCCTGCAACGCCACGATGTCCGCAGGACCCACGTCCAGCTCGATGGGGAGCCTGCCGCTCACCTCCCCGCCCCCCACGGCCTCGAAACTCAAGACCGCCTCTCCATCGAGGGTACCGCGCCCGCCCAGGCGAGCGACCGCGGCTCGGTCGAGGGTCGCCTCGGCACGCCCGTCGGCGACGACCCGAACCGGAAGCTCCACATCCGCGGCGCGCGACGGCGCGCCGGGACGATAGAAACGCCCACGGAGCCGGAGACGCCCTCGCCGACCGGCGGGCAGCCCGCGCCCACGAATCGTGAGGGTCGCCCCAGGATCGACGCGGGTCGGAGTGAGCTCGTCGAGCTGCAAGAGCTCCGCGCCCGGCGGCGCGGACTGGCACGCCACGAGGAGAAGCACGAGCAGCAAGCGCATCGCGACGACAGTCGCGGCAACAAGGGACGCGGTCAAAAAAACCGGTCCGCCCAACTCGACGACGCAGTCCGCGGGACACTCCCGAGACGCCGAACCCTTGATATCGTTGGGTCCATGGTCGCCTCGCGCTCCATCCACGCGCGCCTTGCTCTCGCCCTGAGTCTTTTGTCCTTCCACATGCCCGGCTGCGGCGGCCGATCGGGCCGGCCCATCACGCCCGCGGAGACCCGATCCGCCGTCGACGCTCCCGCCTCAGCGAGCCGATGCGCGGAGGCCGGATCAACCGGCGAGGCGGCACCCGAAAGCTCCGAGGTGCCGCTCGACGCCCTACGCTGCAACGAGAACGTCCCGCGCGCCACAGCTCCCCTGCCTCCCACGAATGTCGCGGGTTGCCAGTCGCTGCCGAGCGACGAGCGCCGGCCTTGTCTGTCACGGTTGAGGGGGCTCGCCCGCGCCGCTGTGCCGCTGCGGCGTGCGCGCGCCGCCCAATCCGAGGAGCGCTGGCCCGAGGCTCTTGACGCCTTTGAGGCCGCTGTATCCATGTTGGCGGAGGCGGGCCAATCGGATGCCGGTGTGCTCGGGGAGCTCGCGTGGGCGCGCTATCAAGCGCGGCGCTGGTGCGAGCGCAGCACCCAGAATAGGGACGCCCTCGGGGCCGAGCCGCCCGATGGGGAAGACGGACACTCCGAGGCAGAAGAGCTGTGCCGCAGCCGCGTCGACCTCGACGAGACGCGGCATCTTCTCGGAGAAGCGCTCGCGCTGGAGATGAGCGATGTGCGGCGTGCCATGCTTCTGTACAATCTGGGGCGCGTGGAGGCGGCCTCGGGTGATCCGGTTGCTGCGGCGGAGCACCTGCGCCAGTCCCTCTGCTTACGAGAACACGCGAACGTACGGGAGGCGTACGCCGCTCAGCTCTGGACGGCCGGCGAGCAGGCGAGTCATGACGACTTGGACGAGTCGATCCGACTCTATCGTCGGTCCCTCGCCGTTCAACCGAACGCGGACCGTCGTCGCACCCTCGCACGCATCGAGGCGGCGCGTCGCGGCCGCTTCGAGCTAGTCTCCCTGTCGCCCGATGGCGCGCTGTATCCACAGGTGGCCGCCTTCTGTCACGCGCTGCTCGCTGGAAACGGCGACGAGCCGCTCGCCGATGAGGAGAGCCGCTGCGAGGTGTCGGCCTGGCAAGACATGCACCGCGCAGGCGAGCCTCCCTGGAGCGTCGGCGTGCTGCACTTCGTCAGCCCGGAGCCGGAGACGGCCGGCGCGTACTATCTGATCGCGCGCACCGAAGCCGGCGTCTCCGTGCTGCTCGAATTGGGGCAGGAGCACGAGGACAGCCGAACCGAGAACCTGTACGTCGATCAGATCGTTGTGACGCCCCGCCCCGATCTTCCGCTCGTATCGTTTCAGGTCCGCTGGGTGTCGGGCGCCGCCTACGCCGACGGCTGCCACTGGAACGCACTGGCGTCTTCCAGGCTCGCGCTCTGCGGCTGGGATGAAGGCTCGCCCCGCTGCTTCGCCACGGCCCACGTCGCCAACGTGCCTTTCGAAAGCGGCGGCCTGCTGTCGACGGTTCAGGAGTCTCTCGGTCGCTGCGAGTCCGACTTCGACAGGCTGCGCGAGGGAGCCCCCGCCGACGCCTATCGACCCAGCTTCAACGTGTCGGTCGAGGCGAACGAGATCGTCATCGATGCCCTGCCCGGAGCAGAGCGCTACTGCCTGCCGCTGCGTGAAGCCCTGTGCGCCCTGGAGAGGCCCCCCTCGGGCTGTAGCCCCTGAAAACCTCTCCCGCGGCTCACTGGGTGCCGCCTCTGCCCACCGACCGGTTTCCGCGCTTCCTTTCCATGGTCGGTTGCCGGCAGTTGCTCCGCTTTCCTTGGCGGGAATGGCGCCCGCAAGCCAGCGCCCATGCTGAGCGCACAAGACCGAAGGCGAGAGGCTCGTGCCTCTCGCCTTCGGTGGTTGTGGAGCTGAGGGGGATCGAACCCCTGACCTTCGCACTGCCAGTGCGACGCTCTCCCAGCTGAGCTACAGCCCCGGAAGAAAAGCTCCCGTTGGGGACGCTTTTCTGGGCTACGCGCCGCCGATTGTCAACCGACTTTTGAGGTCAACCTCCAGGTGGCGCGCAAACACCGACGGGAACCGGGGTCAACGACATGCCACCCTCCGCGGGCTCGAGGAGGAGGCATTCGTCGGGCGCCGTGCAGCCGCTCGACGCACCGGCGTCCGCACCGGCGTCCGCACCCGCGTCCGCACCGGCACCCGCGTCCGAAGCAGCCCCCGCGTCCGCGCCGGCGTCGACGCCGCCATCGACGGGAGCCGCGGCCTCGCAGAACGACAAGCACGCGCGCGCCGTGTCGCTGATCGGGCGGCACGAAGCCCCCGGCGCACACTGGTCGAAGAACTCGCAAGCGTTCCCGGGCATGCCGTCGCTGCCTTCCATGGGCATCCACTCCCAGCAATCGCCGACGAGGTCGCCCCCCGTGGTGGCGAAGAGGTAACAGGCGCGGTCGTCGGTGCAGTCCTGCGCGACCGGATCGCAGCCGTCGCTCGTGATGCAGCCACCAAAGAATGGGTCCCCGTTCAGGCCCAGACAGTAACCGCGGTCGCCGCAGTCGGTCGTCTCACCGTCGCATATGCGGCGGCAGCGACGTACCGAGTCGCCGGGGTCGTTGCCGAAGCTCGTGCAGAACAGCCCCTCGGCGCAGGTATCGGCCAAGCGATCGTCGGTGTCGTCGTCCGGAGTGGCGTCGACGCTGAAGCCGCACGGCACTCCCTCGGCGCCGCTCCGCGACGCGTCGACGCAGCCGAAGAAGACGTCCGTCACGTTGCCGTCCGAGTCGACATCCAGGACGACCGAACACTTC
>JALVDI010000040.1 GCA_027009115.1 Polyangiaceae bacterium
AAACGTCTCCTGTGCCGCGTCCTCCGCGGCCCCGCGGTCGATCAGCATCTGGAGCGCGCAGGACAGGACCCGCCGCTCGTGCAGCCGGACGAGCTGCCCGAACGCGCTCCGGTCTCCTGCCTGCGCCCGGCGCAGCAGCTCCGCTTCCTCCGGTCCTCCCATGCAGGTCCCCAGCCGACCGCGCCGCGGGGAGGCCCTACCGACGGCGGCACAGCCTGCGAGGCGAGCCGCGACGAAGGGGCGACACCCGAACGCGCCCAGGTTTTGTCGACCGTAGGACAACACATCGGCTACGACAACCGTGAGTCGCCGAGCTTTTGGCCCTTTCGCATGGAAGATGGGAATAATCACACCGTGAGCGACTCCGACCGGCCCAACGGATCCGACCAGCGCGAGCACCCCCGCGCGCCCATCTCCCTCAAGGTCGAGTACAAGCGGCTCAACTCTTTCTTCGCGGACTACACGCGCAACATCAGCAAGGGCGGGACGTTCATCCGAACGGAGCGGCCACTGCCCATCGGCACCGAGTTCCACTTCGAGCTGGTGGTACCCAAGCTGCAGGAACCACTGCGGCTCCGAGGAAAGGTCCAGTGGATCGTGATGCCGGACCTCGCGGACGCCGACACCGAACCGGGCATGGGCATCGGCTTCATCTACGACTCCGAGGCCGAGCGGGCCCGGATCGAGGGCGTCGTGGAGGAGCTGATGGTCGAGAGCCTCGGCCCGGTGCTCTACGAGAAGCTCCTCAAACCGGCGACCTGAACCCACGGGACGCCGTTGACACGCTCCGGGCCGCAAGCTAGGGACGCGGCATCATGAGCACCGCCATCGGCGAGAGTCGCGACAAGCTCCAAGACCTCGCTCAGCGCCTGGATGCGCTGGGGAGGTATCTTTGACGTCGACGGACTGAAGCACGAGGTCGATCGACTGACGAACCTGTCGCTCCGCGAGGGCTTCTGGGACCAACGGGAGGAGGCCGAGAAGCTCATGCGCGAGCGCGCCCGCGCCGAGAAGACCGTATCGCTCTTCGAGAAGCTGTCGAGCGACGTCCGAGGGACCCTCGAGTTGCTCGACATGGTGGGCGACGGCGACCAGGACGAGATCGAAGACCTCGTCGCGCAGATCCCCGAGTTCGAAAAGGGCGTCCGCGCCCTCGAGCTGCAGCGAATGCTCCTGCCCGAAGACGACCAGGACGCGATCCTGTCGATCAACTCCGGCGCCGGCGGCACGGACGCCGAGGACTGGGCGGAGATGCTCCTGCGGATGTACCTGCGGTGGTGCGACAAGAAGGGCTTCAAGGTCGAGTTGCTCGACAAACAGCCCGGCGAGGTCTGCGGCATTTCGAGCGCATCGATCCTCGTCAAAGGGGAATACGCCTACGGCTTCCTCCGCGCCGAGAACGGCGTCCACCGCCTGATTCGGATCTCGAAGTTCTCCGGGCGGCGCGAAACGAGCTTCGCCGGCGTGAGCGTGGTGCCGGATCTCGACGACACGATCGTGATCGACATCAAGGACGAGGACCTGGAGATCACGACGATGCGCTCCGGCGGAGCCGGAGGCCAGCACGTCAACCGCACCGAATCCGCCGTGCGCATCCGGCACCTTCCCACCGGCTTCGTCGTGCGCGCCGACAGCGAGCGCAGCCAGCACCAGAACCGCGAGCAGGCCATGCAGCGCCTCCGCGGCCTGCTCTACGAGAAGGCACGCCGGGACCAAGAAGAAGCCTTCGAAGAGGCCTTCCAGAGCGACCAGAGCGAGATCGCTTTCGGCAGCCAGGCGCGCACCTACACGCTCCATCCCTACAAGATGGTCAAGGACGAACGGACGGACACGAAGATCGGCAACGCCGAAGCCGTCCTCGACGGCGACCTCGACGAGCTCATCGAGAGCTACCTCCTCCAGAGCGCCGACAAACGACGCGCCAAGGAGAAAGAACAGAAGGGCTAGCGGTGGACACGGACGATCCGCTCAAGAAGGCACGGCGCGCGAAGATCGAGCGCCTCGAAGAGCTCGGCACCCAGGGCTACCCCAACACGTTCCGGGTGGACCGAGCGCGCGAAGAGCAGCGCAAGCAGCTCCTCGAGCTCGCGACCGCCTGCGCCGCCGACGCCGCCGAGGCCAAGGAAGCGGGCCGGTCACCGACCCTGGCTCAGTCCAAGGGGCTACCCGAAGAGGGCGAGCTGAGCGGCGACGAAGCCGAGGTCTGGCTCTACGGCCGGATGGTCCTCAGCCGCGGCCCCTTCTACATCGTTCACACCCCCTACGGCCGCGCCCAAGCCCTCGTGCGGGTCAAGGACAGCCGAACGGTGGCCTCACCGCTGCCTGAAGCGCAGCGCCCCATCGCCAAGGCCGCCCAGCCGGGCGATCACATCGCCGTGCGCGGCCCCCTCGTGCGGACACGCACCGGCGAGGTCGCCGTGCGAGCCCACCACTACGAGCACGTCGCCAAAGCGCTGCGAGAGCCACCGGAGAAGTGGCACGGGCTCAAAGACATCGAGAAGCGCTACCGCGAACGCTACGCGGACCTCTGGGCCACGGAGGGGGTCGCCGAGGTCTTCCGCGCGCGCTCGCTCATCGTCCGGAAGCTCCGCGAGAAGCTCGACGCCGAAGGCTTCCTCGAAGTGGAGACACCCATCCTCCACCAAGTGCGCGGCGGAGCCACGGCCCGCCCCTTCCACACGCACCACAACGCTCTCGACCTCGACCTGGTCCTGCGCATCGCGCCCGAGCTCTACCTCAAGCGACTACTCGTCGGCGGCTTCGACCGGGTCTACGAGATCGGTCGCAACTTTCGCAACGAAGGGATCAGCACCAAACACAACCCCGAGTTCACGATGCTCGAGTACTACATGGCGTACGCCACGTACGAAGATCAGATGGACCTGATCGAAGAGCTGCTCCGATTCGTGGACGAAGCGGTCGCGCGCGAGTTCCCGAGGTTGGTCGGCGACCGCCGCTTCGAGCTGCACACGCCATGGGAGCGCGTCCCGCTGCGCGACGCGCTCGTCGCGGGCGCGAGGGCGGCCGGGCAGGATCTCGACCGCGCGACGCTCGACGACGAGGCCTCACTCGACGCCTGGGCGAAGGCCGTGCTCCCCCAGCTCGAACCGGAAGACCAGAAGCTCCTGCACAAGCAGCAGAGCTATGGGGACAAGCTCTTCGCTCTCTACGAGATCTTCGCCGAGCCTCGGCTGCCCGAGCTCTACCGCACCGACGACGGAAGCCGCTCGGTGCCCGTCTTCGTCACCGACTATCCCTTCGAGGTCTCACCTTTGGCGCGAAGGAACGACGAGGACCCACGCTTCGTCGACCGCTTCGAGCTCTTCGTGGAGGGGCGCGAACTCGCCAACGCCTTCTCGGAGCTCAACGATCCCGAAGATCAGGCGGCGCGTTTCCGCGCCCAGCTCGAAAGCCGCGACCGTGGCGACGACGAGGCGATGGACTTCGACGCGGATTACATCCGCGCCCTCGAGTATGGGATGCCGCCGGCGGCGGGTCTCGGCCTCGGTGTCGACCGGCTCGTCATGCTGCTTTGCGGGCAGAGCTCCATCCGCGACGTGCTCCTCTTCCCGCTCCTGCGGCCGGAGAGCTGACCGCCCCATGGCTGGCGACCGCCCTACCCGGCTCGGCCCACTGCCCCTCGTGCACGCGCTGGTCGCCACGCTCCATCAGGGCGGCGTCGCCGCCACGTTGGGGGCCTGGCCCTTGCTCGCAAGCTGGGTGGTCATCCACCAGAAGAGCCCCTGGCTCCCCATCGCCGGCTTCCTCCTATTGAGCGTCGTCGATGCCGCAACCACGCTCACGGCAGTGCGCGCCGCCCGCCGGCGCCAGGCCGGGCTCCGAGGCCGCAGCCGCGTCGCCATCGCCGGGCTCGCCCACCTCCTCTATCTCACCGCCGTGCAAGCGCCCCTCGGCGTGCTCGTCTACGGCGCGAGCCGAGCGGTCGCCTCCGGCTACTCGTTCACTTTTGGCCTGGACGAGGCGGTCCTGGCGCTGAGCGACGACTGGAGCTGGGCCCTGCGCGTCAGCGGAGCCGTCGCCGCGGTCCTGACCCTCGTGGACCTGGGCGCGCGACTCAGCCTCTGGTTCTTGCTCCCGGGCCGCTTCCGATCCCGCTTTTGGCTGCTCGTCGACACCGCCCTCCTCGGCGCCTTCGTGTGGGTCACTCGCAACCTCCCCCTCGAACCCGCCAGCGAAGAGCTCGCCGCCCTGCGCGAGCCGGTCGCTCGGCTGGCGGTCACCACGCTCTTCGGCACTCGGGTCTTCGCGCGCATGCTCCCGGTGCTCATGGGCGCCTTCGAGCGTCTCGGCTTCTTGCCGCTGGTGGCCACGCGGCATCTGCGCGCCAAGAAAAGCGGCTTCCTCGCGGCCATCGGTGGCCTGAGCATCGGCGCCGTCGCCGTCTCGACCTGCATGCTGGTGGCGGTCCTCAGCGTCATGGGCGGCTTCCGCAACGACCTCAAGGAAAAGATCCTCGGAAACCATGCGCACGTCCTCATCGATCGCGACGAGGGCGGCACCTTCGAGGGCTGGGGCCCCGTGCTGACCGCCGCGCGCCAGGTCCCGGGGGTCGTCGCCGCGACACCCTTCGTCGAGGGAGAGGTGATGCTCACGTCGGCGTCCAACCGCGCCGGCGCCGAGCTCCGCGGGATCGAGCCGGATTCCCTCACGGAGACGACCCGCATCGAAGAGTACCTCCAGAAGGGACGGGGGCGCCTGGACTACCTTCTCCACCCCGAGCGCCTGCTCGATCTGCCGCCGGAGGAGCGCGAAACGATCCTCCCGCTCACGCTCGACCTCGACGGAGAAGGGGACGAGGAGGGGGGCCTCGTGCGCGAGATCGAGCGCGAGCTGAGGCGGGAGCCGGAGCCACCGAGGGGACCGCCAGCCCCCGAGCAACCCGCCCCCGAGCAGCCCGCTCCCGAGCAGCCCGCTCCCGAGCAGCCGGCCCCCGAGGACCCACTGGCCGGAGTGCTGCGCGAGGAGCGCATCGGGGATGGCGACCGAGAGGTCCTCCCGGGAATCGTTCTCGGCAAGGAGCTCGCCCGGACGTTGCGTGTCTTCGTCGGGGACGACGTCGACGTGGTCAGCCCGATGGGGGAGCTGGGACCTGCCGGACCGGTACCCAAGGCGCGCCGCTTCCGCGTCGCCGGCGTCTTCTACAGCGGCATGTACGAGTACGACATGAAGCTCGTCTATGTGCTCTTGCCGGATGCCCAGCGCTTCTTGAACACCGGCGACGCGATCAGCGGCATCGAGCTGAAGGTCGCCGACGTCGACCGCGCCCCGGAGGTTGCCCGGTCCGTCGGCGCGACCCTCGAAGAGCTCGACCGAACGGAGCTGCGCGTTCGCGACTGGCAGCAAACCAACCGGAGTCTCTTCGGCGCGCTGCAGCGCGAGAAGCTGGCGATGTCGATCACCCTGGGCATCGCCGTGCTCATCGCAGGCTTCTGCGTCTTCGGCACCCTCACGCTCATGGTCCAGGAGAAGGGCCGAGAGGTGGGCATCCTCTTCGCGATGGGTGCAACCCCCGGCGCCATCGTCGGCATCTTCATGCTCGAAGGGCTGCTCATCGGCCTCTACGGGGCTTCCATCGGCATCGGCCTGGGCTACGTCGCGACC
>JALVDI010000041.1 GCA_027009115.1 Polyangiaceae bacterium
GTCGCTTGACCGAGTAGACGGTGTGCCGCGCATCGAGGAGGCGTCGTTCCCGCGCTTCTTCTCCTACCAAAATCGTCCCGTCGGGCTTGAACGACACCGCGGACGGGATGAGCCGCTCCCCGAGGTCGTTGGAGAGGACCCTCGACGAACCCCCGTCGGCGACCGCAACGACCGAGTTGGTCGTACCGAGGTCGATACCCAGCACCACGTCCGCTTGGCTCACTGGGCGCAGGATGCCAGAGCCCGCGAGGCCGGTTCAATCCATGGGCCCAGCAGGAGATGCGGAACCCGCACATATGTTTAGCACTGCTTGTAGGAAACTGATTGCATGAAACTGGACAGCTGAGCAGTCCCGCGCGAGTCTGGACTCATGAACGACGCAGCCCTCCTCTTTGGAATCCTCGATCAGCTCCTCGCCCGCGCCGAAGCCCCCACGGACGCCGGCGCCCTCGCCCGCGCCCTGGGCCGGACGTCGACTCAGGTCGCGGGCGCCCTGCTCCACCTCGAAAGCAAAGGCCTCGTGGACGCGGCGCGCGTGCGTCTCACGCTCCGGGGGCTGGCGGCGGCCAGCAGCCTACGCCGGAGCCGGGTGAGCGTTGCGGCCTGAGCTCGGCTCGGCTCGCTGTGGGCACGCGTCAATGGCGGCGCGGACCGCCGCGGTGAGCGTTTGCGGCTCGACGGGGATGTCGACCACCGCGGCAAAGCCAGCCACGGCGTCGGCGTGGGTGGCGGCGACCACCACTGGCTCGGCGCGGCCTTGTTGGCGGAGTCGGGCGAGCAGCTCGCGGGCTCCGCCGAGGAGCTCAGCGACGAAGGCCGCGGCGTCCGGGACCGCGAGCGCCTCCTCGACGTCCTCCACCGGCGTCACTCGGTACCCGGCGGCTTCGAGGGCGGCCCGAGCGTCGGCGCGAAGCTCGTGGCCACAGAGCAGCGCCACGTGCTCCTCGCCGCGGTGAGCTTGGAGCAGCAGCGGGTCGAGCTGGCTCGGGCGCGCGGGCACCCGTGGGAGCACGATCTCGAAGCGGCTGCCTTCGCCGGGGACGCTCTCAACGTCCACCCACCCGCCGTGGCTGACAGCCAAGGCGTTCACCATGGCCAACCCCAGGCCCGTTCCCTTGCCTGTCTTCGTCGTGAAGAAGGGCTCGAAGAGGTGAGGCAAGGCTTCCGGCGCGATGCCCGATCCGTCGTCGCGGACCGTCACGATCACGACCTCGCCGACCTCATCGATGGTCGCTCGACGCGTCGAGACGTGGATCGTCCCGCGCTCGCCGAGGGCATCGCGGGCGTTGATCAGCAGGTTCACCAGCGCCTGGGCGAGCTGGGTGGCGTCCATTTGCACGACGCCAAGGCTCTCGTCGAGGGAGACCTCCAGGCGGACGCCCGCGGGCAACGAGCCCCGCAGCAGGGCGAGGCTCTGCTCGACGACCCCGTTGACGTCCGTCGGGTGCCGCTGCGGCGGGCGTCGGTCGCTCAGGGTGAGGAGCTGTCGGGCCAACCCCGAGGCCTGCTCGGCGGCGTTCATGGCGATACGCAACGTTTCGGCGATGGGCGGCTGCAGCTCGCCTTTGGCCAGCGCCACCTGCAGGCTCGTGAGCACGGCGGCCAGGAGGTTGTTGAAGTCGTGGGCCACGCCACCGGCCAGCGTTCCGAGCGCCTCCATCTTCTGGGCATGCCGGAGCTGCGTTTCGAGGCGCGCTGCCCGCTTCTGGTCTTCGATGTCCGTCAGCGCGCCGACGAAGCCGGTGAGCGCGCCGCCGGGGTCGCGCATCGGCCGTCCTTCCATCAGCGCCCAGCGGATGGTCCCCCCCGCGGTCACGAAGCGGTACTCCATTCGGTAGGCCTCGCCGCGGGCGACGATGGCCGGCCACCGCTCCTCCAACTTGGCGCGGTCCTCGGGGTAGACCGATTCGAGATAACCGAAGCCCAGCAGCTCGGCGGCCGGCCGGCCCAGGAACCCTTCCCAAAAGCGGTTCGCAAAGGTGCAGCGCCCGTCGAGGTCGACGGTGAACACACCGACCGGCAGCGCCCCCAAAAGAGGGAGGTCCGTCTCGAAAGCTCCCACGGCGCGATGATGCGCCGAATTCGCCGCCCACCTCAAGGTCGCAGCGTCCTCCACACCCCCCCGGGCCCCTCCATCGAATTCCTGACGCCTATCGCTGTCCAGACCTGCGAACAGCCCTGACCGGCGTCACAGGAGCTCGAACGCGCCTCCCAACGCATCGCAGGTTTCTCGGGCGTTGGGATTGTCACAAACAAAGTCCGTATAACCGTAGACGATTCGATCGATCAGCCGGCAGACACAACGAGCGCCCCCCTCGCAAGCCTCCTCGAAGGCGAATCCAATCTCGGAACAGCTTTGACTTGGAGAAATCTGGATCTCTTCGCAGGTTCCGGGTCCAAAATCAGACTCTCGACTGCAAGTTCTTGCCGACGCGCACTCACCAGCAGAACAGCCGAATGGGCAACGGTTCCCGCACCCCCCGCAATTGTTGGGGTCCTCATTCACCAGCTTGCATTCCGTTCCGCAGATCATCCCGTCTCGGGCGTGGCACGTGCATTCCTCGAGGGAGCGAACTTCCGAGTCGCATGCTGTGGCGACCGCCTCGAGATCGCAGCTATCCTGCCCTATTGCACAGCGCCTCAGGCGGTCCGATTCAAGCGCGCACATACCCCCGAACTGCTCACGCGCCCTACGTTCGCCGGCGATACAGTCGCTGATGGCGATGTCCGTACAACGGTGAACGATCTCGCAATAGTCCTCGAGTTCTCGGGAAGAGACCGCGGCGTCCATGAGCGCACCCGCATCGTCCATAGACGCGTCGCGGTCCATGAAAGTCGATGCGTCCTCGATTCCCCCACCGTCTCCGATGCCCATGCTGTCGTCACCGCATGCCACCAGTGAGCAGACGAAGAAGAGCGCAGCGAAGCTTTTCGGCATAGATGACCTCCCGAATGCCATCCGAATACGATTCTCGTTCGGATGGGTAGCAGAGAAAAAGAGGCGTGCAACGCAGAGGACCTGCGCTCTCTACGGAAGGCTCGGCACCGGGCATCGAACGAAGGAGGATGGTGGGCGTCCGCCGCGGCTTCCGGACTTCTGCGAGGCCGACGGTGTCGGCCGTGGAAGGAGCTGCGTAGAGTTCAGCTCAAGGTCGCAGCGTCAGAGCTCGCGGACGCGGACGAGGATGAACTTGTTGCAGACGCGCTTGTCGGTGATCTCCTCGATCTCCTTGCCTCGCATGAGGTTGCGGAAGCTCCCCAGCCGGGTGTGTTCGAAGACGAAGAAGGCCGTCTTGCCGCGGTTGCTGCGCATCCACTCGCGCAGCTTCTGGTTGTCGAGGTCGACGAAGGCGAAGACTCGGTTGCCCGTGTAGAAGTTCTCGCCCTTCCAGTTCATCTGCCAGGCGATGACCGGCTCTTCGGGCCCGCTCCGCTCCTCGTAGTAGGTCTTGAAGAGCTCGCGCATGCCCCAGTGACGGGCGAGGTCCGGCATGTAGACGTTGAGCGACCAGGCGCAAGAGAGGAGCGCGAGCCCGAGCAGGGCCCGTGCGGCGGCGGCACGGGTCCAGCGCAAGGCGGCCAGCGCGAAGAGCCCTGTGGCCACGACGGCAAGGCCCGTGAGGATCGGCCGGTAATCGAACTCCTCCGGCCACGGCCGGCCGTAGTTGTAGACGAAGAGGTGGATCAGACGCTCGTAGCCGTGCGGCCGCGCCGAGGTCACCCAACTCAGGTCGCGCCCGACGAAGGCGACCAGCACCGCGCCGGCCGTCACGGCCACAGCGAGGGAGAGCTCCGTCCGCGCGGCGGCGCCGTCCCGCGGCTCGGCGGAGCGATGCTCCCACAGCCACTTGGCGGCCCACCCCAGCAGCCCCGCACCCAAGACGATGAGCAGGTAGCTGACGGCCTTCGGCCAGCCGTGCTCGAGCACCCAATCCGCCTGCTCGGCAGCCGGCACGTTCTCGGGGACATAACCGCGAAGGTTGCCCCAGAGGTTGCCTACCCCGAGAGTGAGGGGCACCGCCGAGAAGAGCGCCGCCGCCGTCGCCAGGCGCGGGCCGAGGCCCTTGCTCTCGGCGCGGCCCCAAAGACGGTCGAGCAGAATACCCACCGCGAGGGCCGCCGGGGGCACGGCCGGGAAGATGTAGTGGTGGAACTTGGTGATCATCGCGCTAAAGAGCGCGAAGGAGCTGAAGAACCAAATCCCCAGCAGCATCAAGGTCTGCCGCTGCGTGTCGTCGGCTTCAGCGGGCGCCGAAGGGCTCCGGTAAGGGCCGGCGGCGGTCGGCTGCTCGCTGCGCAGCCACAGCCACCCGAGGGCCGCCGCGGGGATGAGCCCCACCCAGGGAAAGGTGGCGTAGCCGAGCTGCCAGATGAAGTACTGGATCGAGCCGGTGTCACCGTGGACCCCTTGAGCGAGGCGGTTGATGTGGTCGTGGACCAGCAGCCGATCCGTGAACCCGGGTCCGTGCCGGACGTACATCGCGACGTACCAGGGCAGGCCCACGGTGGCGATCACCAGCGCACCGGGGGCGACGCGGAGCTGACCGTCGAAGAGCACGTTCCAGCGACGCGAAGCGACCAGGTAGAACAGCGCGACGAGACCCGGCAGGGCGATGCCGGGGATGCCCTTGCCCATGAACGCCAGGGCGCAGAAGGCGTAGAAGGCCGTCATCAGCAGCGCCTGGGTCCGGCGCTCGCGGCGGAGCATCCACAACAGCCCACCGAGGCAGGCCAGCCACAGCAGCCCCTGGACGAAGGGCTGCAGCGAGGGGACGGCCGGAAGCTGATCGCGGTGCGCCGGGTTGCCCGGCACCTGCCCAGGGCCGAGACCGCCGGGGTTTCCCGCCGAACCGTAGAGGAACGTGTCGCCGTGGATGCGGAAACCCTCCCACGGGATGAAGTCCACGTTGCGGCTGATCAAGTAGAGCGCTTGCGGCATCGCCACGAGCACGATGGCGCCGAGCACCACCGCCTGGAGGTTCCAGGCTCGCCCAAGGAAGCGGACGCTCCCGCTCCTGGCCGTCGGGTCGGTAGCGAAGGCGAGCATGAGCATGCACACCGCCATCACCAGGTTCGACACCAGGTACATGTCCGTGATGGCCTGGTGGGAAAGAAGAAAGAAGTGCGGCATCGTGGCCAGCACGAGCGCCGCGAGCACGCCCGCCCGGGTGCCGAAGAGGCGCCGGATCGTGCCGTAGACGGTCATCACCGCCGCGATCGCGAAGAGCGCCACCGGCAGCCGCACAGCCCACTCGGGGTGCGCGGGGTTGGCGTCGGGCATCACGTCGACGTTCAGGGCGCTGAAGGTCAGCGCCTCGCTCCAGAAGATCAGGATCGGCTTGGACCAAAACCAGTTCTCCTGGGCCCACCAGAGGCTGATCCAATCGTCGCGGGCGATGATCTCGCGGGCGACCTCGCCGTAGTGCGTCTCCCAGGGGTCCCAGAGCCCGAAGGTGCCCAGCAACGGGAGGTAGATGCCGGCGACGACGACGAAGACCAGCAAGCCCGGACGGCGCAGCGCCGACGGCACGAGGGCGAGGAGGGACAGCCCGATGGCCCACGGCAACCCGTCGTAACCACCGGCGACACCTCCGAGAACCAGGATCGCGGCCGCGAGGGGCG
>JALVDI010000042.1 GCA_027009115.1 Polyangiaceae bacterium
CGGCCTGCTCCGCTTCGGCGCCCGCGACTACGACCCCCAGCTCGGACGCTGGACCGCCAAGGACCCCCTCGGATTCGAAGGCGGCGACACCAACCTCTACGCCTACGTCGCCGGCGACCCCATCAACCTCGTCGACCCGACCGGCCTTCTCGTGTTGCCCAGCGACCCCAGCGGTCTACCTTCTGAATGGGTCCAGGATCCTAACCATCGGGACCCAAGGGGAAGCCGGTGGCGCCATCCATCCGGCGAGATCCTCGATTTCCACGAAGGCCTTGGAGCTGAAGGAGCAGGCACGGAACAAGAACACGACCACTGGCATCACTACCCCGTTGGAGCTCGGGGAAGGCGCGACCGGACTCGGGTCAATGGCAACGACCACCTGCCACCAGGCACCGAGATACCAGACCCACCGACAGTATGTGATGACACCAATCGCGTCACGCTTCCGTTCGACGACCCGGCGCCATCGCCGCATATCTGGGATGGGCCCGCTGATGGTTTCTCGCCATTCAGTCCCTCATCTGTTCCGTTCCTTCCGTGGCCCAGCCCACTTCCGCCCCTACCGCCAATACCGTTTCCAGGAGCAGCACCGATACCCATTCCTGTTTTCTAGGAGACCTCGATGAGGAGATGGATCAGCTTTCACGACGCCGACATCCTTTGCGTTGTGCTTGCCCCAGGGCGAGTACTTATCCACGCGACAGAGGTAGAAACGGGCTTGGGTGGTGCGGCGGATCGCAAGCGCGCCGGCTGCAAAGCAGTGCTAGAGTGTGAGTCTGTCTCGAAAGTAGTCGTAGATGGATTCACCGATCAGTATGAGTATGTCTTGGACTTGGAGGTGAGATTGGACTCAGAGTCGGATTTTAAACATCTTCAGATCGCCGGCACAACTCCCTGCGCTGAGGTAAAGCTTACCCTGTGGCCACCCACTGAAACCATTCGCATTACCTGCACCTCCGTGACCCTCCGCCTCCTCGACTCTCCCGGACCCGCGCAGTGAGGTCACGGGGGTGCAGCTCAGCGCCTGATCACGCGGCGTAACGGGTGGCCTGTCGGGTGCAGATCACCTGCTGAGCATCCCCCGTGGCCCACGGGTCTGGCGCTCTGGTAGCGGCGGGCATGGCGAAGGCGAAGAAGCGCAGCGGGTTGGCGGTCTTCCAGCCGGATCGGGAGGGACGAGACCGGAACTTTAGGACCGGAACTTTAGGACACCCATATTCCTGACATCAGATCCGCCGTGCCTCCGGAAACCGAGACCAGCCAGCCTTTTTGCAACACCCTGAGATTGCAAAGGCTCCCGCTTCGCCGGCGGCCTCTGGGACCCCGCCACCGGCCTGCTCCGCTTCGGCGCCCGCGACTACGACCCCCAGCTCGGACGCTGGACCGCCAAGGACCCCCTCGGATTCGAAGGCGGCGACACCAACCTCTACGCCTACGTCGCCGCCGACCCGGTCCGCTACGTCGACCTCGACGGCCGCAACCCGATCGTCTTCTTCATCGCCCTCGGCTTGGCCCTCGGCGTCGGCGTCGCGTCAGGTTCGATCTCACGCACAGGGCCGTCCGCCAACACCGTCACCGCTCAGGAGCTTCGGTTCATTCAAGGCAACTGGTCATCATTCAGGAACAAGGCTACGTTTTGCCGGAATTGGTGAACCGCCCCGGGTTTTCCGGAGGCTCCATAACTTGAGAGGATGGAGCCATGGGAAGACGAAGCAGGTACTCACCGGAGGTTCGGGAGAGGGCGGTCCGGTTGGTGATGGAGACGGAGGCCGAGCACGCCTCGCAGTGGGCGGCGATCTGCTCGATCGCCTCGAAGATCGGCTGCACGCCAGAGACCCTGCGCAAGTGGGTGCGGCAGGCGGAGATCGACTCTGGGCGTCGAGGTGGGCTCACGACGGCGGAGCGTGAGCGGGTGAAGGAACTCGAGCGGGAGAATCGCGAGCTCCGACGAGCCAATGAGATCCTTCGCAAGGCCGCCGCTTTTTTCGCCAAGGCGGAGCTCGACCGCCGACGAGGGTGATGGTGGACTTCATCGACGAGCATCGGGACGCTTACGGGGTCGAGCCGATCTGCAGGGTGCTGCCGATCGCCCCGGCGACGTACCACGAGCATCGAAGACGGCGTGAAGATGCGGGCCGGCGGTCTCGGCGGGCCATCCGTGATGACTTCTTGCGGGCCGAGATCCATCGGGTCTGGCAGCAGAGCTTCGGCGGCGTCTACGGTGCACGCAAGGTCTGGCGCGAGCTGCGGCGGCGGAAGATCGCCGTCGCCCGCTGCACGGTGGAGCGTCTGATGCGTGAGATGGGCCTCCGAGGGGCCGTGCGCGGCCGCCGGTACAAGGTCACGACCGAGGCCGACGAGAGCCTCCAGAGGCCGGCAGACCTCGTGCAACGCGCTTTCGTAGCGGCGAGGCCCAATCAGCTCTGGGTCGCCGATCTGACCTACGTCGCGACCTATGGCGGCTTCGCCTACGTGACGCTCGTCATCGACGTGTTCTCGCGGCGCATCGTGGGCTGGCGGGTGTCCAGCTCGCTGAAGGCCGACCTCGCACTCGACGCGCTGGAGCAGGCGCTGCACGCCCGGCCCGATCATGCCGGCCTCGTGCACCACAGCGACCGGGGGACGCAGTACCTGTGCATCCGCTACACGGAGAGGCTGGCCGAGGCGGGCATCACGCCGTCGGTCGGCAGCGTCGGGGACTCGTACGACAACGCGCTGTGCGAGTCGGTGATCGGCCTGTACAAGACGGAGGTGATCGAGCGGTGCGGGCCGTGGAGGAACGTGCAGGCGGTGGAGATCGCCACGCTCGAGTGGGTGGCCTGGTTCAACGGGCAGCGCCTTCTCGCGCCCCTCGGCTACCTCCCACCGGCCGAGTACGAAGCGGTGTACCATCAGCACCAACGAGCCCGAGCCGCGGCCGGATTCAACTGACCGAGCCTCTGGAGTTCTTGGGCCAGTTCACGTTGTCGCGGCGGGCGGTGGCAGACGATTCCAAGGGGCGGGGCGAGCGCATGGAGGACTCGCGCGCGAGGTCCATCGGTTGGCCGAAAAAAGTGTGTGATCTTGGCTCCCGATTATGCTGACAGCATAGTGTTCGTGTGGGAGTCGCGCATGGGGGTGTCACCCCCTATACTCCTGGTGAAGGTGCGGCAGATGGGGTCGAGTCACGTTGCGCTCGGTGGGGCGAGCCAGGCCGCGGTGGCGGTGCGCGAGGCGGTCCACGCGCTCGCCGCGCCGGCAGTCGCCGAGCGTATCCTGCGCCGCGCGCTGGACACCGCCGAGGCGCCGGCGATTCCGACCGGTGGCTCGACGCTGCAGCGCTTCGTGGAGTCGCACCTCGAAGAGGCCACGGCTTACGTGCTGGGCGCGGACGCGGCGGAGGCTCTGCGCGCGCAGCTCGCGCCGCTGGTGGCGCGGATCCCCTCCCTGCGACCGGCACCTGCATCCGACGCACAGGCGCGGGCGAGCGCGATGCCTACACCGGTGCCGGAGGCATCGCCGACGCACGTGCTCGTGGCGACCCTCAACGAGGACCGGCTCCGCGGCGTGGAGCACGCCCTCGCCGATCACTGTTTGGTGGAGCTGGTCGAGGACGTCGTGGCCCTCTTCGACGCCATCCAGCGACCTGCCGCCGAGCGTTTGGTCGTCGTGGTCGACTGCCGCGACCCATCGGTTCAGGCCGCCACTCTGGCGACCATCGCCAGCGACCTGCCGCCTCGCTCGCTCGTCGTGCTCTGGGGTGCGACGGACGGGGCTCTCGACGAAACCCGGACCTTGGTCGGCGACGCTGCGCAGTGGATCGTCTGCGGCGACGATGCCGGCCCCGAGACCATCGGCGCGATGGTGCGGACGCTCCGTTGAGTCTTCAGCGATTCGGATCGGGCGTTCCTTCAAGAAGGAACGCCAGGAGCCCGGCGTCGTTCAGGGGTGCGTAGCGGTCGCGTTTGAGGGCGGCGTCGCGCCACCAGCTCCAGACAGGTCCCCGATCGTTGCACCCGAGCGCGCGCTGCGTGGGGCCGCATGCCACGCGGACGTGGAAGTGGTCGTCGTGGGCTCGCCCCCGGGTAGGCTGATGGATCGCCCAGGCGGCTCGGAAGAGCGCTTCGGGGTTCGGTTCGTGCTCCGCCGCGTAGCGCAGCAGGCGCGCCTTGACGCCCCGAGAGGCGAAGATCCACTGCACCTGCGCCTCTTCGTCGAGCAAGAGCGTGCGGACCAACTCCCAGTTGCGCGCCTCGTCGAAGCGCAGCACGCGGCCGCCCTGCTCCAGGGGCTCGACGCCCACTCCGAAGCGGTCGTAGGCAACCCAGCCTCGACCTTCGACGGAACGTCCGTCCAGGTCCGTGGCGTAGAAGATGAGGTCCATGTCACGGCCGCTCCGATGGCTGCGGTGTCGGGGGTGCCGCCCTCCGAAGGGTGCGCTGAGGTCTCCGACGCGGAGAGGCGCGCCCCCCAATCGGCGATGCACGACCGCCGCCGCGCGCTCCAGCGCGGTGATGAGTCGCGGGATGCCATAGCGCGTCGACTCTCCCGGCCGCGCCCGCACGAAGCCCGGCCCGCGATCGGGCAGCGGCACTCCGCCCTGCAGCCAGCCGTTCGCGGAGTCGCCGTGGCTGACGCTCGTGCCCGGGGGCACGGCCGTCGTGCACGCTCCGAGCAGAGAGCACAGCAGCCAGCGCAGAGGTCTCATTGCTTCTCTCAGAGTAGTGCGCTCGTTCCGCTGGGGCGAGCCTGCGTCGCGCCTTGACCCGTCCGGCGGAGGACGTAGCTTCTTGCCGCCATGGCGTTGCGTGACGACCTTGACCCGCTTGACCCCCTTGAGAAGCAGCTCGAGCGCGCCTGGGCGAGCATTGCCCAGGGCGACCTCGAGGCGGCGATGCGTTCCGCGGAGCGCTCCCTGGAGATCGACGAGGCTTGTCCCGAGGCG
The DNA here is from genome assembly GCA_027009115.1 of Polyangiaceae bacterium. Taxonomy (GTDB): domain Bacteria; phylum Myxococcota_A; class Polyangia; order Polyangiales; family Houyiibacteriaceae; genus JALVDI01. The sequence goes on from JALVDI010000042.1 coordinate 4,925, forward strand.
CACAACCTGGTCGGTTATATCCACGCAGCCGGCGGCAACCTCGAACAGGCCCTCGTGTGCTACCGGACCGCGATCGAGTACGACGAGGAGTACCTCGAGCCCAGGCTGAACGCTGCCGAGGCGCTGCTGCGGATCGGCGATCCCTCCGGTGCGATCGAACAGCTCGATGCGGCCATCCCCCTGGCGGAGACACCGGACGAGTACGCCGACGCGATGCTCTTGCGGATCGACGCCCTGCTCGCGGCAGGTGAGACGGAGATGGCCGCGGCGGCTGTCCGGGAGCTCCCCGGGGGGCCCTTCGACTCGCCCCAGATCGACTTCCTCGTGGGGCGCGCACACTTCGAGATCGGTGAGCTGGACGCGGCGGCGCTCTTCGTGGAGCACGCGGCGGCGGCGCTCCCGAACGACTCCGAGGTGAACTACTACTTGGCGCTGGTCCGCGAAGCCCGGGGCGAGTTGCGGGGCGCCACCGCTGCGTTCCTCCAGACCCGCGAGCTCGACCACTGGGCGCCGCGGCCACCCTGGGCCGAGAGCCTGGCCCGCTTTGAGCGGCGGGTCCGCAAGGCCATCGCCGGGCTCCCCACGGACCTCGCAGCCCCTCTGGACGGAGCGCTCGTGTTCGTCGACGAACTGCCGGGGGCGGAGATCGTCTGCGAAGGGCTCGACCCGCGGGCTCCGCTCTGGGCCGACGACCTGCCCCTCGACGAGGACCAGACGTTGCGACGGATCTTCGTCTACCAGTGGAACGTGGAGCGGCTCGTGCCCACGCCGGAAGCTCTCGACGGCACGCTTCGCGAGCTCCTGGCCGAGGAGATCGAGCGGGCCTTCCTCAGCGAGCCGAGGCCGCGGGCGAAGGACTGAGAGCGCGCCGAGCGATCGGGGCGTCCCCGCCGACGCGCTCCCACAGCCGCATGAAGTCTTCCGGCGGCTCGGATACAAGCTCGTGTTTCACGAGGGGAAGGCGCAGACCGGCACAGTGGAGCATGGTGCGCCGCGCACTCAGTACGCGCCCGTCCGGGAGGGTCACGCGCCCGTTGCCGCCATAGATTCGGTCGCCGGCGATCGGGAGCCCGGCGTGGCTCGCGTGCACGCGAAGCTGGTGCGTGCGTCCGGTTTCGGGCTCCAGCGCAAGCAGGGCGAGGGGGCCCGCCGTGGCCAAGCACCACCACCGCGTCGCGGCACGTTTGGAGCCCGGTCCATCGCCCACCCGCCGGCGCCGGCGATCCCGGAGGTCGAGGGCGATGGGCTCGTCCCAGCGGCCGCTCGACTTCCGTGGAGGCGGAGTGAGCGCCAGGTAGCGTCGGCGGTAGGCCTGGCGCTGCCGTGCGTTCTGGAGTGCGACGGTGGCGTGGCGCGTTCGCGCGAAGGTGACCAAGCCAGTCACCTCGGCGTCCAGGCGCGAGGTCGGATGAAGGCGCTCCGCGCCGGGATCGATGGCTCGGACCCTTCGGACGAGGCAGTCGCCCTCCCCAGGGGCCGTGGTCGGCAGGCCGCTGGGTTTGTCCACGACCAGCAGGTGGCGATCGCGATAGACGACGGCGATCATGCGCCGCTCTCGATCGAGGGGTCTCCCGCGGGCTCCCTCGCCTCCGCCACGCGCTCGAGGATCCGCACGCAGCCTGTGTCTCCGTTCACCTCGATGCGGTCGCCAGTGCGGATCACACGCGTACCGAGCTTGACGTTCACGACAGCGGGCACGGCGTACTCGCGCAGGACGATCGCGGCGTGCGAGAGGGGACCACCCAGGTCCGTGACCACCGCCGAGGCGACGAGGAAGAGCGGAGCCCAACCGACGTCGGCGCTGCCGGCGACGAGGATTTCGCCAGCGACGAGCTGCGCCGCGTCTGCCGCCGACGCGACCACCCTCGCCCGACCGACGGCGCGCCCGGAGCTAGCGGCCAGTCCCTCGAGGGCATCGGTGCTCGGGAGAGGTTCGGGCACCGCCGGCGGGTAACCGACGAAGGTGTCCGGGGGGTCCGGCAGGGCTCGGTCACGCTCGAGCTGGCGGCGCCGCTGCATCACCCGCGTCGCCATCGGTAGACCGCTGCGTCGAAGCACCCTGTGGAGCTCGTCGAGGGTGAGGAAGAACGCGGCGTCGTCGCCGGCCGAGGGTTCGGCGCGGGCCATCCGGACGGAGGCCTCGAGGGCCACGACGCGGAGGATGCCGAGCACCTCGACGACGAGACCCCGCAGATGTTCGCGCAGCCGCGTATACCGCTGAGCCAGGTGCAGCAGGTGGCGGAAAGCGGGCGCCGCGACCGCCGGGAGGCGTCCGAGGGTTTCACGCTCGGCGGCTTCCCGGCGCGCGCGGAGGCGGCGCTCGACGTCGATGGGGCGCTCTCCTTGGGGTTTGGGGTGCTTGAGGTGGTTGGCCAGGGTCGCGAAGAGCAGCGTCGGGTCCTCGCGCCAGCGCGGCTCGGCGAGCTCTGCCTCCCGGACGCCTCGATGACCAAAGGCCTCCAAGAAACGCTCCAGCGCCCGTCGAGTCGGTCCCTCGGGGATGTCGCTGAGCCGCAATGCGGCAGGGTCGGCTTCGGTCAGGAGGGCTGCGGCGGCTTCATCGTGGCGGGCCATCTCCGCGATGTGCCAGAGCCGAACGCCGGGCGCGGCGCTGTCGAGGTCGGCGATGCCGCTGAGCAAATCGCGCCGCAGTCGTTCGGCTTCTTTGGGATCGAAGAGGAGGCCGAGGCCGGTCGAGAGGGCGACGACGGTGCCCAGAAGGTTGCCGTAGACCGTGAGCATCACCGCGCCGGTCGTGTCGAGGAGGCGCTCGGCGTCGGTCAACATCCGGTCGAGGGCCGTCGCCGACAGGACGCTCGGGTCGACGGAGAGCAGCCTTCGGCGCTCGGACTCGAAGGACGCCTCGAACTCGTCGAGCCGGTCGGTGAGCCCTACGTTCTCGCGAGCGAAGCGCGCGGCGGTCCAGGGGAGCCGCGCAAGGAAACCGACCGGGCTGCGCCGTTCGACGGCTGCCTCCAGGCGCTCGACCTCGCCGCCGCCGCCGAGCGCCAGCAAGGTGCGTGGCCGCAGCCCGGGGACCTGGCTCAGGATGCTCATGAACTCGCTCATGTTCAGGTAGAGGCGGCCGCGGAACGAGCCGACGAGCTCGGCGTCCTTGGGCACCGTGCACCCGAGCGATCCAAACGCGCGTCGGAAGCCGAGCTCGCTGAAGTTGCTCAGCACCGACCAGGTGAGGGGCGTCGGTACGCCCGGGAGCGCCTCGCCTACGTTGACGTTCGACCAAACGATGTTTGCGCGGGGCATGCGGGGCGGGTGTCGGGACGCTCGCCGTCGGGTCGCCGGAAGGAGGGCGACGCTGACCGGGCGCGCTTGGAGCACGTAGACCGAGCCGCCGGCAATGGCCCACTCGACGTCGCGGGGGGCGCCAAAGTGGTCTTCGATGCGCAGCGCGAGCGCTGTCAGGGCCTCGACCTGGGCGTCTTGGAGGCAGAGCCGCTCGCGCTCTTCCGGGGCGACCTCTTCTTCGACGACGCCGCCGGACTCGGCGAGGACGCGCCGGATGGCCTTGTCCCCGACGACGCGGTCGCGAGGCGTGCCGGAGGCCTTGTCGATGCGCAGCGTGTCGGGCGAGACGCAGCCGTCGACGACGGCGCTGCCGAGGCCGTAGGAAGCGTTGATCACCACCTCGCCGGCGTCGCCGGTCAGTGGGTTGACCGTGAACAGGACGCCGGCGATCTCCGCGGGGACCATGGCTTGGACCACGACCCCGACGGCGGCATCGGCCCGTCCGCCGATGCGATCGAGGTACACCATGACCCGCTGCGAGAAGAGGCTCGCCCAGCAGTGCTTGACGGCCCCGAAGAGCTCGGCCTCGCTGGTGACGTGGAGCACGGTCTCGTGCAGGCCCGCGGCGGACGCTTCTTCTTGATCCTCGCGGGTCGAGGAGGAGCGCACCGCGAGAGAGCGCGCGCCCTCACGACGAAGGGTCGCGAAGGTGTCCGCGAGCGCGCGCCGCAGGTCGGCGCTCAGGGGCGCGTCTCGGACCTTCGAGGCGATCGCTGCCAGCCGCCCGGCGTCGACGACCCGTTCGCGGAGCAGAGCCGACGGGAGCTCGTCGGGCTCCAGCACGCCCCGGAGGAAATCCTCGCAGACCGCGCCGCTCATGGCGTAGGCCGCCGGCACGGGGAAGCCTGCGCGGGCGAGCGCGGCGAGGTTGCGCGCCTTGCCCCCGTAACCGGCGGAGCGTCGTGGGACGAGGGTCTCTACGCGCCGAAGCAAGCGAGGCATGGGCACGCGAGTATGCCGCCGAGGCCTCGAGGGCGCCATCGTCGCGGCGCTGGCGCGCTCACCGGTCCGAGGAGCGGCCCGCGGTGAGCTCCACCAAGCGATCGACCAGGAAGCGCGACTGTTCGAGGGCTTCCTGCGTGAACTCGGGCCCGAAGAAGCGGCGCACCTCTTCGAAGGCTGCGTCGAAGGCGCCTTGGTCGCCCCGCTCGAGGACCTCTGCGAGCTCCGCGGCAGCTTCCCGGAAGATCCCGGTGACCTCCGCCGAGCGCGGGTTGAGCATCTCGATGGGTCCGTAGAGGCTCGGTGACTGCGCGAAGTGCCGCCCGGCGACATAGGTCTCCAGGAGATAGGCCGGCGAGGTGAACTCGAGGCTGCGCTTCAGCGACACGCCCGACCTCGCGAGGGCCAAGCCGAGGACCTGCGTCTGGAAGTGGTTGAGCACCTGCACCACCGACATCGCGCGGTCGTGCTCGGCGGCGGTGGCTTCGGTCACCAGGAGTCCGCGGGCCCGGAAGCTCCGGACCACCCATTGCCGCCACTCGTCTCCCCGGCCGGGGCAGACGACGACCCGTTGCCCCGTGAAACCGTGGACTCCTGGCCCAAACATGGGGTGGGTGCCCAGCACCGAAGCCTCCGTCGACTCCATCATCGCGCGCAGGGGACCTTCCTTGATCGAGGTCACGTCCATGAGGAGGGCATCGGGACGGACGTGCGGCCCGATCTCGCGCACGAGCTCTTCGGTGACGCGTATTGGGACGCTCACGATCACGACATCCGCGGTCGCGGCCGCCCGGGCTGGAGTCAGCGGCGTGTCCACGTCCGCGATCATCACGGCGTGGCCGAGGTCACCGAAGAGGCGCGCCATGCTCTGGCCCATTCCGCCCTTGCCCCCGAGGATCGCGACCGTGCGCGGCGTCACCTCGTCGGGCACCTCGGCGCGGAGCGCGGCCTGCCGATCGCGGCTGGCGAGGAGGAGCAGCCGGTAGATCGCTTCGATGACGCCGCCGGGTAGACCCAGCGCTTCGGCCCGCTCCACCCGGTCGGTCAGAACCTCGCGCTCGCGATCGAGGTCGCGAATCGGGATGCGCTCCTGCCGTTTCGTGGTGGCGATCTCGGCGACGATGGCCATGCGGCGGGAGAGGAGTTGGAGGATGTCGCGGTCGATGGCGTCGAGGAGCGCCCGGAGCACGGGCAGCGGCCGGGAGGACTTGGGCGCCGGGGTCGACATGGGGGGACCACCATAGCAGCCCAATGAAATGCCCGCGGCGCGTCCTGTCGGCTTGGCTGCTTGCCGGGGAGCTGTCGTGAGCAACGCTGCCTCAGCAACGCTGCCTCTGGACCGTGCCCCGCCGAGTGAGGGAGCATGCGCGGCGCCCTGGAGGCGCTCGAGGAACGATGCGTCGTCTACAGCTTCACCACTGGATCCTCATCGCGATGGCCCTGGGGGGCGTGCTCGGCCTCGGCTTCCATCAACTCGGGGCGGGCGGCACTCTCGACCCCTCGGTCGTCGCTACCTTGGCGGCGTGGGCCGAGCAGCTCGGGCGTCTCTTCCTGCGGGCGCTCCAGATGCTCGTGGTGCCGCTCATCGTCTCGTCGTTGATCAGCAGCGTGGCGGGTGTCGGCGACCTCCGGAAACTTGGCAGGCTCGGCGCGCGGACCGTCGGCTTCTACTTGGGGACGAGCGCGCTCGCCATCGCGACGGGCATCGCCGTCTACAATCTCCTCGATGCGCTCATTCCGCTCGGTCGCTGGGCGCCCGCCTGGGGCGAGTTCGCCTCGGAGCCACCGCCGCTCGCCACCGGAGAGGGCGAGATCCGAGGCATCGGGGCTGTGCTCTGGGATCAGATCGCGCGGGTCGTGCCCAGCAACCCGCTGCAGGCTGCCGCCGAGGGAGACATGCTCCCCATCATCTTCTTCTCCCTGGTGCTCGGTGTCTTCATCAGCCTTTCGGAGCACCGCCCCAGCTCCGATGCAGATGTCGAGGGCGCCGCCGAGCGCGAGGACGAGGAGCGGCGCAACGTAAGGGTGCTTCGCCGGTTCTGGCAGGGGCTGTTCGCGGTGATGATGCGCATGACTGTTGCGGTCATCGCGCTCGCACCCATCGGTGTCTTTGGTTTCATGTTCCACGCCGCGGCGAGCCAGGGCGTGGAGCCCTTCAAGGGGCTCGCGCGCTACGTCGTGACGGTTGCGCTCGGTCTCGTGCTCCACGCCGCGGTGACGCTGCCGCTCCTCTACCGTGCCTTTGTGGGGCGGGCACCCTCGCAGCATCTGGCGGCCATGAAGCCTGCGCTCCTGACCGCCTTCAGCACGGCGTCGAGCAACGGCACGCTGCCGCTCACCCTGCGGTGCGTGGAGGACAGCGGCGTGCCGCGCCGGGTCAGTGCGTTCGTCCTCCCTTTGGGTGCCACGATCAACATGGACGGCACCGCGCTCTACGAGGCGGTCGCGGTGCTCTTCATCGCCCAGGCCACCGGCGTGGACCTCTCCCTTGGCCAGCAGGTGGTGGTGGCGCTCACCGCGCTCCTGGCGTCCATCGGCGCCGCGGGCATCCCGCACGCCGGCACGGTGATGATGGTCGTGGTGCTGCGCGCGGTGGGGCTCCCGATCGAAGGCGTCGGGCTGATCCTGGCGGTGGATCGGGTGCTCGACATGGCGCGCACCTCCGTCAACGTGTGGAGCGATTCGATCGCGGCGGCAGTCGTCTCGCATTTCTCTGGCGAGAGCGAGCAGACGTCCGAAGGCCCTTGAGCGAGAGATCAGGGGAGGCGGCGCTCTCGCATGCGCCACGCCATGCGCGTGGCGACGGCCATGATCGACAGCTGCGGGTTGACGCCCAGGGACGTGGGCAGCACCGATCCGTCGGCGACGTAGAGCTCGTCGACCTCCCAGGCGCGACCGGCGCCGTCCACCACTGACGAGGAGGGCTCGGCTCCCATGCGCGCCGAACCGAGCGGGTGCTGCGAGGAGGCCTCGAGCCGACGCGCGGGGAGGCTCTCGAAGGGGAAGCGACGGAAGGCGTCTGCGTCGAGTCCCTCCTCGAGACCGAGGACGCCGGGGAAGACCACCTCGGCGCCTGCTTCGAGGAAGGTCTCTCCCATCAAACGAAGCAGGCGGGGGATCGCCGCGCGGTCCCGCGGCGACATCCGGTAGCTGACGATCGGATCGGCGCCCAGCGCGCCGTGGACGGTGCCGCCGCCTTCGTCGTGGAGCATGCCGCCGAACATCGCCATGTTCCGCATGCGCCGAGCGTTGCGGAGGTGCCTCGCTCCGAAGCCGGGCATCGTGGCGCCAATGACGCTCACGGGGATGAAGAGATCCGTGAGGGTGATGCCTTCGTGCTCGAAGGCGGTGCTGTAAGCTCCTTGCATCGCGCCCTTCCAGCCGTCGACCACGATGTCTTCGGGAAAGCGGGCGAGCATGCGGAAGCCAGGGTGGAGCGTCATCTTTCGGCCGAGGGCGCGGCTGCGCTTGCCGAGACCGCTTTTGCGCAGCAGCAGCGGCGTGTGCCACGCTCCGCAGGCGACGACGACGCGACGCGCATGGACGCAGAGCCGGTCCTTGGGGCGGCCGCCGCGTCCGTTGAGCAGGCGCCCCTCGACGCCTACCGCCCGGCCCCCGCGGATACGTACTCTCTCGACGCGGCAGTGCGACCAGACCTGCGCGCCGGCTGCCACCGCCCTTGGCAGATAGCTGAGATCCACGCTGAGCTTCGCTTGTTCGGGGCACCCGAAGTTGCATCGGCCGCAGCCTCTGCAGCCCTTGGTGTTCCGGCGCATCGGCTGGAGGCGGTAGCCTTTGCGGGCGGCTCCTTCGTCGAAGAGCTTCGTGGAACGCGACCAGCTTTCGCGAGGGACGTCCTCGACATGGATGCGTTCTTCGACGTGGGCGAATTCCTCGTCGAGCATACCGGCGCCGTAGTCGACGAGGCCGTGCTCGTGTGCCCAGGTGTCGAGCACTCGGTCGGGAGTTCGGAAGCATACGCCGCCGGTGATGACGCTCGATCCGCCGACGACGCGGCCCATGGTGACGTTGATCGTCGGCGAATCGCCGCGGCCTACGGCGACGGTCATGCCCCCGTCGCGCCACACGTGCCGGAGCGATTCGCTCGGTCGCAGCCTGCCGTGATCGGCTGCATCGATCCGCGGTCCCTCTTCCAAGACGATCACCGACAGCCCGCTCTCGGCGAGCTCGGTCGCGACCACCGCGCCGCTTGCGCCCGAGCCGACCACGACGACGTCGCAGCTCGTCACGAAGGGGCCGCGGCGGTCGCGGGCGCTCTCGTAGCTCACTTGGCCTCCTTGCAGCGCCCGTCGAATCCGATCTCCGCGGCGCTGTCGGGGTGTTCGTAGTAGACGATGCAGAGCATCGCCTTGGCTCCGAGGACCGCGAGCCCCAGGGGGGTGCGCTCGAAGCGCTCGATGGCTTCGGCTCGTGCACGGTAGTCCAGCGCCACGAGCGGGAGCGGCCGGCCGATCGTCAGCGGCGCCAGAGCGGTGAGGGCCAGCATCGACGCCCGAAAGATCGTGCGGGCCCGGGGGCCCGAGCGGGCGAGGAAGTCCTCGACGTCCTCGACAGTCCAGTCGATGCGCTCCTCCGGCGGAGGCCCGCTCTCGTCAGCGAAGAGAGCTTCGACGACGGCGCGGGTTGCACGCCGAAGCGTTCGCGGCATTCGCCAGTCGGTGTGGCGCGCGTCGGGGAGGGCGCTCATCCGGCGAGTATGACTCATCGGCTACGAGATCCCGAGGCGCTTGAGCTTCTTCTGGAGTCCGTAGCGGGAGACCCCGAGCAGGCGGGCGGCATGCGTCTGGTTGTGGCCGCAGCGGCGCATCGCTTCCTCGATGAGCTCGCGCTCGAGGGCTGCAATGCGCCCCTTGAGATCGAGCGTTCCGGTCGATGGGCTCTTGCCGTCGAGCTCGAGGTGGGGCACGTCGATGGTGTCGTCCGCCGCGAGGAGAGCGCGCTCGATCGTGTTGTGGAGCTGCCGCACGTTGCCAGGCCAGGGCGCCCGGGCCAGCGCGTCGAGGGCGGCAGCCGTGATGCTCACCCGCCGGCCCTGGGTCCGCGCGTGCTCGTCGAGAGCCGCTTGAACGAGCCCGGGGAGGTCTTCCGGTCGCTCGCGCAGCGGAGGCACTTCGACGGTCACCACGGCGAGTCGATAGTAGAGGTCTTCGCGAAAGTTCCCCGCTTCCACCATCGCCTTCAGGTCGCGGTGCGTCGCGGCGATCACGCGAACGTCGATGCGCCGCGTGCGCTGCGCGCCTACACGGCGCAGCTCCCCCTCCTGCAAGACCCGCAGCAGCTTCGCCTGCATGGCCGGCGACATCTCGCCCACCTCGTCGAGCAGGAGCGTGCCCCCGTCCGCCAGCTCGAAGAGTCCTCGCCGAGCCCTGTTGGCGCCCGTGAAGGCGCCCCGCTCGTGGCCGAAGAGCGCGCTCTCCAGAAGGGTGTCCGCGATGGCTGCGCAGCTCTCCGCGATGAACGGGCCGTCGCACCGAGGGCTCATCGCGTGGATGGCTCGGGCGATGCGCTCCTTCCCGGTGCCGCTCTCGCCCACGACGAGGACGGGCAGCTCGGCCGGCGCGACGCGCGCGACGAGGTCCATGGTGCGGCGCATGGCGGGGCTCGCCGCCACCAGGTCCGGGGTGCACGCTCGCAGCGAGGCGAGCTGTGCCCGTTGGGCCTCCACCTCGCCGAGGAGCCGACGGCGGGCCTGCTCGAGCTGCGCTGTGGCGGCGCGCTCCGCCCGAAGTCGCTCGGCACCATGGAGCGCGATCGCCGCCAGCTCCGCCAAGTCGGCCAGGAGCGCGCCGTCCTCTTCGTCGAAGGCCGCCGGGCGCGATCGATCGTCGACGTAGAGCGCGGCATCGCGGCCTCGCCATCGGAGCGGCACGCAGAGCACGGAGCGGAGCGCGAGAGCATGCACGCTTCCGGCTTCACGCAGCCGCTCGTCTTCGAGGGCGTCGAGGGCCCACACCGGTCGTCGGCTGTCGAGGGCTCGCGCCACCACCGATCGGGAGATGGCCATCTCCTCGTCGTGGTCGAGTCCGGCTCGGACCGTGAGTCGGCCGCGTTCGGTGCGTTCGATCCAGAAGCCGCGCTCGGCGTCGACGAGCTCCACGGCGGCATCGACGACCTCCTCGCGCAGCCACTGGAGGTCGCGTTCGGGCGTCAGCCGCTTCGCGCGCGCAGCGAGGCGCCGCCAGCGGTCTTGGGAGGCTTCGGTTCGTTGGGCTGGTCGATGGGCCAGCACGCGTTGGTGGGCGGGCACCCGACGCAGACGCCGGCGCTGCGTTGGGTCGAGGCTGCGCGCGGCCTCGTCCAGGAGCTCCCGTGCTCGGGCGCCCGCCAGCTCCAGCCGCGACCCATCTCCGGCGGCGGCGGCCAGGTCCGCTTCGAGGAACGCGAGCAGCAGTCGCTGTTCCCAAGTGTCCGGAGGCTCCGGAGGAGAGAGGGTGGGCGGCGCCTGGCGCCGGGCGAGGGCGAGGCGCGCGTCGGCCAGCCATCCTTCGAAGGCGGGGGCGCTCCGGTCCCGCAGCGAGGCGGCCCGGTCCGGATCGTGCGGTGCGAGGAGGCCCGCGGCGCGGGTGCGCACGAGCGCGACGGTCGGCGACGTGCCCGTCGGCGAGCGCTCGGCGAGGGCCCAGGCTCTGCCGAGGTCTCCGACCCGCAGCGCGAGCTCGAGCCGCAGGAGCCAGGCGATGGATCGCGCCTCTTCGTCGTCCGCTCTGTTGGCCGCCTCCTCGGCCTGCTCGCAGACCCGCGCTGCGGTGCTCTCGTCGCCGATCCAGAGCGAGACACTGGCGAGGTTGGCCAACGCGCGACCCGCGTCACGGTCGCGGCCCAGGCGTAGCAGCTCGCGACCGGCATCGAGCAAGGCCTGACGGCCTTCGCCCAGCACGCCGGCGTCGAGCTGCACGGCTCCGAGGTTGGCCAAAGCGGTCGCTGTGAGGTGCCGCTCTCCCAGGGCGCGGGCCAGGTCGCGGGCGCGGCGGTGATGCTTCGCGGCTCCGGCGAGGTCCCCACGAGCTTGGAGCACGGCTCCGAGGGTCGCGTGGAGCCGCGCTCGCGCCTGCCGGGCCTGGCGGCTCTCGCCGGGGTGCGCCCTGAGACCTGCCCAGGCATGGCGCTCCGCGTCCTGGAGCCCGCCGGCGACGAGGGCCTTCCAGGCGCGCACCTCGTCCGTGGGCGCGGGGCCGTCCGGGTCGGAGAGGGTGAGCCACGCACGGGTGAGGGTGCCGGCCTCCCCGGCTTCTCGGGCGGCTTCCTCGGCGAGCTCGCGTCGTCCGGCGCGGCGGGCGATCTCGGCGCGGGCGGCCGCAATCCCGGAACCCTGATGGCCGTCCAGAGCGTTCAGCGCCTCGTCGTAGCGACCGGCCGCGCGCAGGGCGTCGGCGTGGCGAAGGGCGAGCTCGGGGCCTCCAACGAGGCGGGAGGCGTCGGCGGCGAGGCGCTCGGCTTCAGCGATGTCTCCGGCGTCGAAGGCCTCGTCGATGAGGGCGGCGAAGGCGGCCGCTGCCTCGGGGTCGCCCGCTGCCGCCGCGAGATAGGCGGCGGCGCGTCGGTCCTGCGTCTCGAAGGCTTTGGCTCGTCCGCGCCTCCGCTCGACCAGGTCTCGCCGCAGGACCCACCGTCCGTTCGCGATCCAGGCCTGCCCTCGGCTGGTGAGGCGCCGGGCCTCGGCCGCGCTGAGCGGGAGCTCGTCGACGGGAAGCGAGCCGCCGGCGAGGGCCAGACGATCGATCGCGTCGCTCCATTCGTCGGTCGCGCCGTCGAAGCGCACGGCCGCGCCGAGCACGTCGGGTCTCGTGGGGTCGCACCCTGCGGCAAAGGCATCGGCCACGATGCGGCACAGGCGTCCCGCGAGCCCGCCGGAGACCTCCTGGGCCGCGCGCCGCAGCGCCTCGTCCTGGCGACCGAGCAGCCGCTCGACGAGCGTCCCCAGCGCGTCGGCGTGCAGCGGCCCGACACGGATGTCTGCGCCTTCGGCTTCTTCGACGACCACCGCGAGGGAGCGGCCAGCCACCGCCGCGGCGCCAAGCTCACGCTCGAGCCAGACCTCGTCGACGGGGCCGCGTAGGTGCAGGACGCAGGCGCCGTTGGGCGGGCTGCACGGCGCTGCCGCGGCGACATAGGTCGGGACCGGCCGCCCGGCGTCGGCGGCCTCGCGCTGAAGACGAACCGTCGCCTCCTCGATGAGCCGCGAGCGGCCCGCTCCGTCGGGGCCGCCGACGCGAACGACCCCGCCGTCCCGGAGAGCGTCGACCAGGCGTTCCAAGGGGGCGCTTGGGCCGACGTAGGGGACCCGCGAGGCGGCCAAGGCGCGCGCCTGTGGGGAGGGCTCCCCCAGGGCCTGAGGAGACACCGCCTCGCCCAGCGAACGACGGGTCTGCCGGATACGCGCGAGGGTCTCGCGGGCGTCGTCGGGACGCTCTGCAGGGTCCGGTGCAAGCAGCCCCCCGATGAGCGCACGCAGCTCCGGGGGGATCGCCGCCGGCAGTTCGTCGACGCTGAGGGGAGACGGCGGCGACGAGCGGAGGGGAGGGCTCTCGCCCCTTCCC
>JALVDI010000043.1 GCA_027009115.1 Polyangiaceae bacterium
GGCCGGCGCTCAGCGACGGGCGGCGCTCAGCGACGGGCGGCGCGGGCGAGGGCCGTGGGAGCGCTCGAGACCGCGCTTCGGACGGCGCCGGCCACGGCCTGGCTGGCGAGCCGCACGGTCTGGCTGCGGCGGTCGGCGCGGGGAGGTTCGCTTCCGGTCGCCGCGCCGTTCATCATCCCGCGGATGTTGCCGTCGTCGAGGAGCATCAGGCTAACCTCGGCGCGCACGCTCAACTCGCCTCGGCGTCTCCGTGGTTGGATCTTGGTCAGGGCGCCGTCGATCCTCAGCTTGGGCAGCCTCCGGCGACGGATCTCGCGCTCGTGCTCTCGGCTGAGCTGCACCGAAGGGAAGACCGCGACCCCTCGCAGAACCCGCAGCGCGGCCTGCACCTCGTTGCGCAGTTGCTCCTCGAAGGGGCCTCGAAAACGGGTCCGGTTGCGCATCGTCCCCAGCACGACGACATAGCGAATGCGTCCCCAAGGGATGCGATCGGCGGTCGGCACCACCGACACGGCGGGGTAGAAGCCATGCCCCTGCCGGGTCTGCCGAGGGAGCGCCCGGGGCGCACGATCGGTGGTCGTGCGCGCGCTGAGGGTTCGGAGGCTCCTTTGGGCCTGCATTCGGACGGCGCTCGACGAGTCCCGGGTCGCGCGGCGCAGCGCGGAGGTGGCGGCGGGATCGCCGAGGCGTCCGAGGGCCGCCGCCGCCGCTGCACGGACCGCGGGGTTGCGGTCGCGGAGGGCCCGTTCGAGGGCCGGGCGCAGCGAGGCGTCGCGGGTGTTGCCGATGGCGAACGCGGCCTGTACCCGCACCCGGAAGTCGTCGCCGCCCCGGAGCGCTCGGAGCATTGTGCGGCGGTCCTGTGCCGCCAGCGGGAGCGTGAGGACGGTGGCGAGGAGCATGGACCACGCCGCAGCTCGCGCTCGCGTCTTCCTCCTGTGTCTGCTCGCGTTACGCCCCGTCATCCCTTCGCCCATCACCACAGGAGGCCTTCAAGAATCGGGACGATCGCGAGCTCCGTCAACCGTCCCGGCCCTCCGGTCCGACGCGCGGCGCCCGGGGGCATTCACGCGCGGCGCGAAAGGCCAAGGAAATCCAGGTCGTGCGCTCGCCCAAGGTGCGCGTGAGCGGTGCGCGTGTCAGTCGTTGTCCGACACGGCGGGCGACTCGGGGGCGGCGCCTTCGTCGCCTTCGTGGCTGGACTGGGAGGGGCTGGGCTCTGCGGTGGAGTCGCCGTCGCGGGCGTCCCCACCGCTGGCGTCGCCGCTTGTTTCGCGGGCGTCGGCGTCGCCGTGCGCCTCGCCGGTCGGTGGGGACGAAGGAGCCGGCTGCGCTTCGCCGTTGCCGCTTGTCTCGCGGGCGTCGTCGTTTGTCTCGCGGGCGTTGCCGCTTGTCTCGCGGGCGTCGTCGTCGCCGGCATCCCCGGTCGGTGGGGAGGCCTGTGCCTCGCTCTGCTCCTCGTCGCTCGCGGCCGTCGGCGCGCCGGGATCGGTGCAGCCGTCCTCGTCCTCGTCATAACCTTCGAGGGCTTCGTCGTTTGGGCACCGGTCGTCGACGTCGGGGATGAAGTCGTTGTCGTTGTCCGGGTCCATGCAGCCGTCCTCGTCCTCGAAGCCGTCGAAGTCCTCCGGGAGGTGCGGGCACGAGTCGTCGTCGTCGGGGACGCCGTCCCCGTCGGCGTCGCTGGTTCGCGGGGCCCACTGCACCCCGAAGACTCCGCGCACGGCCGGGGTGCCGACGCCGTCGGTGAAGCCCATGCCGACGGCGACGGTGTAGCTCAGGTGCGCGTGCCGGAACCGGAACCCCAGGTTGCCTTCGATGGCCTGGCGCGGCCCGCCGCCGAAGGGGTCGCGGGCGTCGAGGGCGCCTCGGACCTCGAGGAGCGCCGCCAGGTCGTCGGCGATGGGGATCGGGACCTTGAGGGCCACCCCGAACAGGAGTTGGTCGCGGAACGTGGTGCCGCCGATCCGTCGAGAATGGGGTCGGGCGCGCCAGCCGAGCATCACGCCTCCGCCGGCGCCGAAGATGTGGAAATCGGCGGTGGCTTGCAGGTCGAAGGTGAGTTGCCCTTCGCCGGCGAAGGAGCCGTCGCCGCTGGCTGGGAGCGTCATGGCCGCGAGGAGCGACACGCCGGGTCCCTCGCTACGCGGCCGTGGGACGCGGGCGTCGCGGCCGAACACCCGGGCCCGCACGGAGAGCCGTGGATCGCCGAAGACGTTCGACTGAAGGGTGGGTCCGCCGTCGGCGAGCGCCTCGGTGTGCGTGCTCTGATGGAAGACCAGGGGCACCTCGATGGCGACGGCGCCGCGGCCTCCCAGCCCTACCTGGAGCTGCAGGTCTCCGGCGAAGCGGTGGTCGATCACGGCGCGGGTGCCGGCGTCGGTCCGCGCCGTCAGCGGGTCCTTGGCGTAGTCGAGCCAGAGGCCGACGTTCCAGCGCCAGGGGCCAGGGGTGGCGGTGCCGTTCATGCCGAGGAAGCCCTCGTGATCGAGGGCCGGGCGGAAGCGTCCGATGTCGATGTTGCGCTGGGCCTCGGCGCTCGTGGCGAGGCAGGCGGAGACGAACATCGCCAAGAACGGTGCCGATCGCATGGTGGGGAGGATGCCGCAAAGGCGCGGGCGCCGCGAGGTCGGTTGGAAAGCTCCCTCGGCTCGGCCCATGCTTGGGGGTCGAGCCGCCGACGCGGCACGGCGGGCGCGAGAATGGTACCTTCCACGACATCGATGGGCGACGAGCCTCACTTTCGGCGAGGGGGGCGGCGAACGGTGGCGTTGCGGGTGCGCTACCGTTCCGGGGCGGCGCTGGAGCACGACGGCACCACCGTGGACATCGGGCTGGGGGGCGCGTTCGTGCGGGCGCGGGCGCTCCCGGAGGTGGGGCAAGACCTCGTGCTCTCCCTCGACGCGCCCAGCGCTTGGGACACCCTCCAGATCCCCTGCCGCGTGTGCTGGGTCAAGGACGGGCGCGATGGCCGCGGTCAGGGCTTTGGGGTCGAGTTCGAAGGTCTGAGCGCGGCGCAGTCCCGCGCGCTCTACGAGCTGCTGCAGGCGAGCGAGTTCGACGGAGGAGAGCCTTGAGTTCGGCGCCGCGTTCCGTTGCCGAGACCGTTGCAGGTTCGGATGTCGAGGGCGCCGCGGGCGCCGGCGATCCTTGGATCGGGCGCGTGATCGCGCACCGCTACAAGGTGGTCGAGCGGCTGGCCGAGGGCGGCATGGGGACCGTGTACATCGCCGAGCACCTCACCCTTGGCAAAGAGGTCGCCCTCAAGACCATTCACCCCGATCTGGCAGGGGACGAAGAGTTGGCCGAGCGCTTTGCGCGGGAGGCGATGGCGACGGCGAAGCTCGAGCACCCGCACGTCGCGAGCGCCCTCGACTACGGCCGTCTGCCTGAGGGAGGCGCCTTCCTGGTCATGCAACTCGTGCGCGGGCCGAGCCTGCACGACGTCCTCGACCGGGAAGGTCGCGTGAGCTGGCCGCGCGCGTGCGCGATCGGTGCGCAGGTGGCTGACGCTCTCGCGGCGGCCCACGGCGTGGGGATCATCCATCG
The DNA here is from genome assembly GCA_027009115.1 of Polyangiaceae bacterium. Classification (GTDB taxonomy): domain Bacteria; phylum Myxococcota_A; class Polyangia; order Polyangiales; family Houyiibacteriaceae; genus JALVDI01. The sequence goes on from JALVDI010000043.1 coordinate 3,550, forward strand.
GGATCTGAAGCCCGAGAACGTGCTGCTCGAACCGCGGGACGACGGGAGCGAGCTGGTCAAGGTCCTCGACTTCGGCATCGCGCGGATCGGCGACGACGTGGTGACGACGATGTCGACGCGGACGAGCGGCCACCGGCTCACGCGCCGCGGGACGGTGATGGGCACGCCGGGGTACATGGCTCCGGAGCAGGCCCTCGGTGAGGCCATCGATGCCCGCGCCGATATCTACGCCCTGGGCATCCTGCTGTGGGAGTCGATCGCCGGCCAGGCGTTGTGGTCCGGCGAGACACTCACGGACATCGTTGCCGAACAGCTCGGCGGCAAGAAAATCGCCGCGCTGCGAGAGACCTCCGGCGACCCGACGCTCCCGGCGGAGCTGGAGACGCTCATTGGCCAGATGTTGTCGCGCCATCCGGACGAGCGGCCCGAGAGCGCGGCCGTGGTCCGGGACCGGCTGCGTGACCTGGCGCTGCGGGCGTCGGTGGCGGGGGCGCGGGTGACGCCGCCGGCGGGGCTCGTGGCGCTCCAGGGCCTGACCGAGGCGCCGGCGTTGCCCGCCGCGTCTCCGCCTCCCGCTCCCGATCCCGCTGGGGAGGCGTGGCGCGGCGGAGCACGTAGGACGCCCTGGGTGCTGCTCGGCGCGCTGGCGTTGCTGCTCTTCCTCGGTACCGGGATCTATTTGTGGAGAGCCTCTCCGCCCTCTCCCGAACAGGATCCGGCGCTCATGCGAGAGATCTTCGAGCGCGCCCAGGCCGCGACCCGAGCCGAAGAGCTCAACCGCCAGATCGGCCTGCTGTTGCACGAGGACAGCCGAGACCTGCGCCGTGCGGCCAGCAGCTACATCCTCGACTACGAGCCGGCCGACGAGGTTCCCGATCGGATCCGTGCGCTGGCTCAGCTCGAGCTTGCGTCGGGGTGCGACAACCTTCGGGCGGCGCTGGAGGCGGTGCGCGAAGCGGGCGATCCCTCGCTGCGGGAGGCCGTCGAGCGGCGCTTTCCACTCGTGTGGCGACGAGGGATGCGGCGAGACCTCTACCGCTGCGTCCGCGGGCAGGTGGGCGCGCTCCTCGACGCCTGGCAGGGGGCGGCTGCCGAGTCCGAGTAGCCCGCGACGGCGTCGATGACGGTCCGGCGCTCAGGTCCGCGGCGAGGATGCCGTTTCGCGGCCTGTGTGCGTCTGGCGTCGGTGCGTCTGCCATCGTCCTCTCCACAAGGAGGCTCTAAGTTTCCTCGGGTCGTCGCCGCGGCATCCCTCGCAGCCAGTCCACGGATCGACCGACGAGGGCCCTTGAGATGTGGGCCGCGCAGGGGCGTGCTCTCGACCGTGAGGCGGACGGCGAGGTCTTGGGGCGGGCCGCTAAAGCTCCGCGCTCCATCGGCCGATCCCTGCACCGTGGATTCTTTGCACCCGCCGGTCTTCGACTCGGGCAGCGAACGCCTGCTGCCGCGGCTGGACACCGACGAGACGACGGACGTCGTGACCGCGGTCGAGACGCCGGCACAGGGGGCCGACCGTCGCGATCGGCTGACGCTCATCGCTCTCGTTGGACAGCATGGCGAGCCGATGATCCCCATCGATGGTGAGGTTGCGGTCTTTGGGCGCGGGCGCAACGTCGACGTGCGTCTCGACGATCCCGGCCTCTCTCGCCGGCACGTCCGCTTCTTTCGGATGGACGGGGGCTGGTGGATCGAAGACCTCGGCAGCCGCAACGGCACCTTCGTGGACGGGGAGCGGCTGGGGGTGCCCCGCAGGCTGCGGGATGGCGACCGGATCCAGATCGGCAAGGGGTGTGTCTTTCGGGCGTCCTTGCACGACGCCGTCGAGCACGCGGCGACCAAGCGGATGGTCGACTCGGCGGTCAAAGATCCGCTCACGCAGGTCTACAACCGCCGTCACCTGGACGATCGGCTCACCCAGGAGCTCGCTTTTGCGCGTCGGCACCGCACCCCGATGAGTGTACTGCTCATCGACGTTGACCACTTCAAGCAAGTCAACGATGTGCATGGGCATCTCGCCGGCGACGCCGTGCTCCGGGTGATGGGCAAGTTGCTGCAGCGGATCGTGCGCACGGAGGACTTGGTGGCGCGCTACGGCGGGGAGGAGTTCGCCGTCGTGGCTCGGGGCATCGACGCGCGCAATGCCGCCATCCTTGCCGAGCGGGTGCGCCGCACCGTCGAGGCCACGAAGTTCCCGACAGCTCAAGGGATCCTCCGTATCACCGTGAGCGTGGGCGTCGCGACGTTTCGCGAGGAGCTGCGCTACGAGACGGTCCACGATCTTCTGGCGGCCGCCGACGCCGGCCTGTACCGGGCCAAGGAAGGCGGTCGCAACCGCTGCTGCGCCGACTGAGACACGAGAGAGGGCGTGCGGTCGCGGCGACGGCCTTTGGGTTCGGGCCGGCTCGCGATCAGCGGCGGATGCGACCGCGCGATTCGAGGCCGGCCCGCAGCAGCGTGGGGTCCGCCGGCGAGGTCAGGGCCTCACGGAGCGCTTGTAGGACCCGCGGAGGATCGTGAAGGTGAAGGAAATGCCCCAGTCCTGGCAACTTGACGATCGCGAGTTGGCCGCGGTCGACGTACGGACCGGGGTCGGCGAGCGCCTCGCCGAAGGCAGGATCCTCCGTGCCCCAGAGCACGCGGACGGGGAGGTCGATCGGTCGCACGAACGCCAGCAGCGCCTCCGGCTCGCGGTCCAGCAGGGCCGTGTAGTAGCTCATCATCGCCTTCATGGCGCCCGGCTGGAGCGCCGCGCGTGCGTAGGGTTCGAGGTCGCGCCAGCGTGGCGCGCGGCCGGAGAACCACCAGAGCATGAGCCGCTGCGGCAGGGCGTTCATCCGCCGGAACACAAAAGCCGCAAGGGAGCGCATGCGGAAGAAATAAAAGTAGGCGCTGCGGAGGCGTTGCCGCAGGGTGCCCCACGCCTCGGCGAAGACGGCCGGGTGCGGCATGTTCATGACCACGAGGCGTTCGACGCGTTCGGGGTGGCGCATCGCCAGCAGCCACGCCGCCGCCCCGCCCCAGTCGTGACCCACGACGATCGCCCGCTCGGCGCCAAGGGCTTCGATGAGCGCCGCGACGTCGTCCCCGAGCGTCTCCGCGTAGTAGTCCTCGACGGCGCGAGGTTTGTCGGAGGTGTTGTAGCCGCGCATGTCCGGCGCGACGACACGGTAGCCCTCCGCGGCCAACGGCCCGATCATGTGCCGCCAGGCGTACCAGTGCTCGGGGAAGCCGTGCAGCAGGATGAGGAGCGGGCCTTCCCCTCGGGCGACGTAGTGAAGCCGGACCCCGGTTCGCAGGGCGATGCTCCCTTCCTCTTGTGCCCTCGCGGACGGTCCTTGGCTCGCTCCTCCAGCGGCCGTCGCAGAGCTCACGAGACCTTCACCTCGGCGCCCCCGATCTCGTCGCCTCGGTTCGTGTTGAGCAGCCGCACCCGTCCGGTGGCGCAAAGGCGTCCGTGTTCATCGCGGACCTCGGCCTCCCACACTTGCGTGCGGCGCCCACGGACGAGGGGGCGGGCGCGCGCCGTCAGGGTGCCATTCCGTACCGCGCGCAGGAACGAGGTGGTGTTTTCGAGACCGACGGCGCCGGTCTGACCGCGGGCCATGGCGTTCAAGGCGGCGCCGGCGCTGCACAGGGTCTCGATGAGGCCCGCGTAGACGCCGCCGTGGACTAGCCCGTACTGTTGATGGTGGACCTCGCGGACATCGACCTCGACGGCGAGCTCGTCGAGGGTGGCCTTCGTGTAGCGGAGGCCCATCGCCGCGTCGAAGCCTTTGCGAAGCCCATTGAGGAGCTCGCTATGATCTTGCTCGGTCATGCGTCGTTGATACACGAAGCGGCGAGCTCCCTGGGGGGCGATTGCCGCACGGCTCAGATGGGTGGGGCGATTTCGCGCAGGTCGAGCCCGCCGGGGTACATGTAGCTCGTGTAGCGACCGAAGCCGTAGACGACCACTCCGAACGGGGCCGTCCCCTCCAGGCGGTGCACCCCGGCGCTCGCCGGCACCCGCGCGACGCCGGCGCCGGTCGTGCCGATGGGCGTGAAATTCGTGATCGTCCGTCCGTCGATGGTTACGCGGGCGGCGAGGGGCGCGGTGACGTTCACCCAGCTCTCGTCGTAGGTCTCCGGGGCGAGCAGCGTATAGTCCATGCGGAACTGTTCGGTGGGGATCGCCAGCGACATGCTCGGATCGCCGGAGCCGAAGGAACCGGAGGAGCCAAGGCCCGCGAAGTCTTGACCCACCAGGAACTGCGCGATGGACAAGGGCTGCGAGCCGCGGACGCGGACCTCGCCGCTCAGCTGCATCTCGTAGCTTTGACCACGGTCGAGGGTCAGCTCTTCGTGGAGCGGCGGATCGAAGGAGACGACGTTTCCGTCGGCCGCGGAGACCACGCGGATGAGGTTCGGTTCGCTGCGAAGAGGGTGGGTGGAGCCCAGCAGGAGCTCGCGCCCCCAGGACTCGACGGGGAAGAGCGCTTCTTCGAGGTGGTCGCAGGCCCAGCGGTTGAACGGCACGAAGGAGCAGTTGTGCCCGCCGACGACCGCGACCGGCGCGCTGGCGCGGATCTCGCTGCCGGTCAGGTCCCACTCGGACCCAAGCTCGCAGTATCGGATGCCGGTGGCGTTCGGTTCGTCTTCCCATGCGCCGGGGCAGTCGGCAGGGGCACCGCTGAGCAGCTGCAGCACGTCGCCTTGGTTGAGGGTTACCCGCGTCGTCTCACCGGGGCTCAGGTTTGGGATGAGGCCGTCGGCGGAGCCCAGCAGGTTCGCGCGGCTGAGGACTTCCACTTCCGTGCCGTCCTCGACGGCCGTGATGGCGACATAGCCTGGGCTCGTGAGGCGTTCGGCGCCCGTTTCGGCGGGGACGATGAGGAGCATCGACGGGCGGGCCTGCGCCAGATAGCTGCCGGTGAGGGCGTGCGTCGGAAGCAGCAAGGAGGCGTCGTTGCTGAACGAATAGCAGCGGCCGTCGCTCGCGCTCGAGCCCGTCTCGCCTTCGCAGTCCTCGTCGATGCGGTAGTCGAGGGGGTTGAACTGGTAGACGCTGACGGGGACATCCGACCGGACCCGGTAGGCTCCGCCGGCGACGACCCCCGAGCGCTCTTGTCCGAAGGTGCCTTTGAGGTCCGTCACCCAGGGGAGGCGGATCGTCTCGAGTGCTCCCGGCGCGACGGTCGTGGATGCCTGCTCGACGCCCGCGCGCTCGACGGTGATGCGCGCGGGGACGAGTTGCGGGTTGGCGACGACGATCGCGAAGTCGAACTCGCTGGGGACCTGGGAGTTGAGGGCGGGGGTGGGCCAATACTCGCAGCCGATGTAAGCGCGGGATGCTTCGGCTTCGGCGCAGAGGTCCACGCAGCCGGCGGCGCTGCAACGGAGCCCGGCGCTCGCGTCGCAAGTCTCGCGGGCGCTGCGCCCCTCTCCGTCCGCGTCGCAGCTCAGGAGGGTCTCGCCGTCGCATGTGAGGGTCCCCGGAAGGCAGAGCGCGCAGCCCCGGCCCGTAAAGCAGGAGCGGCCCGTGGCAGCGCAGTCTTCGGTCTCGACGGTCGCGCCTCCTTCGCAGCGGTGCGCGGTGTCTCCCTCGCACTCCACCCCGGTGTCGACGGAGAGGGCCGCGCAGGGGTCGGGAGGCGGCCCCGCGTCGGGAACGAAGAAAGGCGCGGGTTCGCCGCAGGCAGCGAGGAGGACGACAAGGACGAGCGGGCGCACCCGCTCAGGATGCCGGTCCCTCGGCTTTCCGTCGAGCGGCGAGGCGGGACAAGCCCATCGGAAGGAGGCTGCCGGCGGCCCAGCCCCAGAGCATGCAGACCCCGACCCCGAAGGCGCTCATGGCGCCTCCGTAGGGCAACCACCAGAGCTCCGCCGCGGCACCCAGCAGCGCGCCGCCCACGTTCCAGCGTGAGGGGCGCGCGAGGTAGCGCTCGAGGATGCGCCAGTGCCCGGCCGTGAACAGGGAGGGATAGAAGGTGCTGGCGATCATCGGGTAGTCCGCCACATTCATGACGGCGACGTGCGGGAAGTGAAAGAGCAGCAGCCCGAGCACGAGGAAAGGCCGCAGCGTCGACGATAGGCGGGCGACGATGGGGAAGCCGTACTCGACCACGAGGGTCCCGTAGGTCGCCGTCGCGACCGCCCATCGAGGGGCCCTGTCGCCGAGGTCACCGTACACCCAGAAGTCGTTCACGCCGCGGTAGGCGGCGCTCGCCGGGCCGAAGGTGAGGAAGCCGGTGTTGGTCTTGTGGAGGGCGGCAAAGACGTAGGTGATGCACAGGACGAGGGCGACGCCGTTGACGGCCCATCGATCGACCAGGCGCGCATGGGGACCGCGTCCAAGACGGTCGACGGCGCCGCTGAGCCCGCCGAGGAGCCACGCGCCGCCGATGGCGAGCAGGCTCGCGAGGAGCAGGGTCATGTGGTTGCGGATGCGGTAGGGGTAGGTGAAGTAGTGGGCGACGTACAGGACGATCACCGCGATCATCCAGGGGCGGGTGCGGCGCAACGCGAGCCCCGCGACGGCCGCCGCCAGTCCCCCGGCGATCGCCAGGATCACCCACGGCGGGAGGACGAGGTGCCAGCCTGGCGTGGTCCAGTAGCGTGTCCCCGCCCAGGGCGCCCAGGGGACGTCTTCGCTCAGGAGCTGGATCGTGTGTCCGACGAACGCCGGCGCGAGCAGCAGCGCGATCGCGCGAAGGCGCTTGTCGTGCGAGACCGCCGGTACGCTGGGGGCGGGGCGGTTCATGGGACCTCGAAGTCCGTCTCGTAGAGGCGCACCGGGATCCACCCGTGCGGCGACGAGAGGGAGGGATCGGCGCAGGCATCCGGAGCGCTCCGTCGATGCGGGCGGCGGTCGGGACCCCGTCGGTCCGTCCACGTGAGGCTCACGCGGTGGCCGCGGTCGCAGAGCTGGCGCAGCACCACGCGGAGCGCCTCGGTGTTCAGAGCGCGGTTCGGCTGCTTCAGCCAACGCTCGAGATCGCGAGCGCGCCCGTGCCCCTCCGGCGGAGGTTGCAAGGTCGCCTCCACGTCGTAGCGATAGGCCCACAGATCGCTGAGCATCCGCTGCGGCATGAAGAGGTGGTTGTTGCCGTGTTCCCACCACGCGAGTGACGAGAACATCGTCTGGCACGAGTCGTCGCGCAGGCCGACGTAGGGCAGCAGGTTGTTGAGCGTCAGCGCGACGCCCAGCGTGATCATCGCGGCGCGGAGGCGCCGTTCCAGGCGGCGCCGGGAGTCGTCGTCGCGCGGCGCGCCGCGGCCCTCAGAAGAGCTCATCTTTCCAGGTCGTGGGCGTCCGCTCGCTGACGATCTCGACGGGGAAGTGGTACTCGAAGGGTTTGGGGCCGCGGGCACGGATGTAGCGGACGATGTCCGCCAAGCCTTCTTCGAGGGGGACCCGCGGAGCGTAACCGAGCCGCTCCCGCGCGAGCGCCGCGGAGCAGGTCGCGTGCTTGACCTCGCAAGGTCGGCCCGGCACCCGAATCGGGTCGAGGCCCTCGAAGCCGACCGCCGCGGCGACCAATTCCGCGAGGTGGTTGATCGTGATGAAGCCCTCGTCGGGGCCTACGTTGACGACCAGACCGTCCACTCCCTCGTCGAGGGTCAGCTTGACCAAGCAGTCCACCACGTCGTCGATGGGGCTGAAGCAACGCATCTGCTCCCCGTCGCCGTAGATGTAGGGCTGGCGGCCCTGGAGCATGAGGTTGGCGAAGATGCTCGCGACGTTTCGGAACGGGTCGTCGTACTTTTGGCGGCGCCCGATGATGTTGTGCGGGATGGCGATGGTGTGTTCCAGACCGTGCACGGCGGCGAGGTTCCGGAGCAGCTCCTCGGCGGCGACCTTCGAGATGGCGTAGGGGTCTTTGGGGCGCGTCGGCATGTCCTCGGTGAAGGGCACGGGGTTGTCGCCGTAGCGCGACATCGACGAGCAGTAGACGACCCGCCGCACGCCGGCGTTGATGGCGGCGGTGAAGGTCGCGACGGACGCCTGGACGTTGTTGCGGGTGACGACGGTCGGGCTGAAGACGCTGAGCCCCTCGTAGGCTGCGGCGGCGGCGTGGACGACGACCTCGGCGCCGGCGAGGGCCCGGCGCATCGCGGGAAGATCGCAGCAGTCGACCTCGAAGAAGCGCGCCTCGGCCGGCACGTTGTCCCGGTAGCCTCCGATCAACGTGTCGTTGCCCGACACGTGGTGGCCGAGGGCGAGGAGCCTGTCGGCGAGATGGCTCCCGAGGAAGCCGGCGATCCCGGTGACGAAGACATGCACGCCCTGCGAGGGGTACCACGGACCTCGCCCGCAGGCATCGTCGAGACGCGCCGGGCTGTCGTTTCCCTGCCCTCCGTGGCACAACGGTCGCGGTGGCGCGCAAGGACTGGCTGTGGGCCCTGCTGCTCGCGAGCGCCTGGGTCGCCCTCGTGCGCCCGGGGCCGCTGGACCTCCCTTATTGGTGGGACGAGGCCGACGTCTACGTCCCCGGGAGCCAGTGGGTCGCCGAGCACAACCTCGACGTGACCCCCGGCGTTTTCCCCGACGACTACAGCCGCGGACACCCGATCCTCTTGTACTTGCTCGCGGGGGCCGCGTTCCGTGCCTTCGGCCCTGAGCCGACGGTGGGGCACCTCGTCGTTCTCCCCTTCACGGCGCTCGCGCTGGCCTTTACCTACCTGCTCGGCGCCCAGCTCGCGGGCCGCCGGGTCGGCTTCGGCGCCGCGGCGCTCTTGGCGTCCTCACCGCTCTTCATGGCGATCGGCAACATGCTCTTGCCGGAGCTTCCTCTGACGGCCTTGGCCGCCCTCTCCCTCTACGCCTACGCCCGTGGCCGGCTGGGATGGGCCGTCCTCGCCGGTTGCGCGGCGGTCTGGGTCAAAGAGACGGGGGTCTTTTCGGCGGCGGCGATCGCCGGCGCAGAGCTCTGGATGGCGCTGCCCTTGGCCCACCACCGGTGGACTGAACGACGCTCTCACTTGCGAGGTTTCGCCTTCGCGTGTGTGCCGATCGGCGCCCTCGTCGTGTTCTTCCTTTGGCAGAAGGCGCACGCGGGGTACTTCATCTTTCCGCATCACGCGGACCTCTTCGTCGAGCGGCCGTTGGGGCTGTCGAACCTCGCGACCGTGTGGCCGTCGCTCCTGGGCTGGCACGGGCGGTGGATCGCGCTGACCGCCGCGGCGCTGCTCTGGGGCTGGGCCTGGCTGCGCGGCCGCGGTTCGGCGCGCACGTGGCTCGGCGCCTCCGAGCGCGAAGCGGTGGTGGTCGCGATCGTCTTGCTCGTCCTCGGCAACTTCGTCTTTTTCACCAAGATGTTCTGGCTGGAGCGCTACGCCTTGCCGGCACATCCGGGGGTCGCCGTGCTCCTCGCGGCGGCCTTGCTGCGTGGCCCGAGCCCGCGGCTGGGGACGGCCGCCCTCGGATTGAGCCTCGGCGTCGGCCTCGCGAGCCTGCATGCTCCGACCTCGAGCGACGCGGAGGAGCACACCTTCGCCTACGCGGACGCGATCGCGTCCCACCGTCGCGTTTACGAGCCGGTGCTCGCCCATCCCGATCCGACGGTGCTCGCGCCCTGGCCCATGCAGATCGAGCTGCGCTCCCCCTACCTGGGTTATGTCGATCGACCGGTACGCACCATTCATCCCCGGAGCTGGCATGGCGAGGCCGTCGACTTCGTGCTCTTCGGGGCCGAGTCGCGGCGCGCGCCCGAGCTGCGCGCCCTCGCCCGGCGCCAAGGGTTTGTGCGCCTGCGGTCGGTGCGTGTGGGTGTCGCGCAACCCATGGAGCTGTGGGGACGGGCGCCCGAGGACCGTGATTGAAGCACATCTCAAAACCCCTCGTCGCCGCTCGGTGGCCTGCGCAGGCCCGCTGCCATCCTCGCACCTCGACAAACCTCGGCATGGGCTCGGCTCGCGGATGCGCCAGCGGTCCGGCTCAGTCCGCGGACCGATGGACGATCGCTTTTGAGATGAGTCGTAAGTGGAGAATCTACGAGCGATGAACGGGCGGCACGACCCCCTCGTGGCCGCGGTGGCTGTCGTCGCCGCCACGGTCGTCCTCTTCGGGCCCTGGTTCGTCGGCGCGTTGCTCGGCGAGCCCCGCTGGTTCGAGTGGGACGTGCCCGAGCAGTACTGGCCCGACCTCGTCTTTCTCTGCGACGCGCTCCACGACGGGACGCTCCCGTATTGGAACCCCTACGATCGCGCGGGCTACCCTTACTACGCCGATCCCCAGGCGGGTCTCTACCACCCCATGAACTGGGCGATCTGCGCCCTCTCCGAGCGCCCGCCCATCGCTGCGGCGGAGCTGCGGACCATCCTCGCTTTTCCCCTCACCGGCGTCTTCGGTTTGCTCTGGCTCCGGGGCCGTCGCTTGTGCTGGAGCGGCTCGGTGCTCGGCGCGGTGGTCCTGATGGCGGCGCCGTTCATGCGCCACAACTGGGAGCTCAACCTCACCACGGCCTTCGCGTGGGCGCCGCTGATGCTCTGGGCCGTCGATCGCGCCGTTGCTCGGGGGCGCGCCTGGGATGGCGCAACGCTCGGCGTGGCCTTCGCGCTCTGTGCGTGGGTGGGCTCGCCGCCGGCGCTCTGGCAGGCCAGCTCCTTGACCGCCTTGTACGGCGCCCTGCGCGCGGTCGGCGAGCTGCGTCGTCGGGGTCGGCGCCATTTGCGGGGCCTGCTCCGCGCGCTCGGGGCCGCGGCGCTCGTCGGCGTGGGCTTCGTCGGCGTGGTGTTCGTGCCCGGCCTCGAGCTCGCGCACCACTCGGTTCAGGCGGGCCGGAGCTACGAGTCGATCGCGGCGGGGAGTCTCGCGCCCGAAGACCTCTGGGCCCTCGTCGTCCCTCGGCCCGGCAACCACCTCTACGTCGGCTGGATCGCCCTGGCCACGGCGCTCGTGGCTCTGCGTCGTGCCTCGCGGCTTCCCCTGGCGTTGCTCGGGGTCGTCGCGGTGCTGCTCGCCCTCGGCGACGGTGGGCCGCTGTTCCGGGCGGCTTATGAGCTCGTGCCCGGCGTCGCTCTCTTCCGCGCGCCCCACCGCTACGAGGCCTGGCTGGGTCCGGTGGCGGCGCTCCTGGCGGCGAGCGGCGTCGATGGGCTCGCCCGAGCGCCGTGGGGACGGCCCGATCGGCGCTGGGCTTTGGCCGCGGCCTTCGCCGGTGGTGCGCTCTTGGCGGCGCTACCGGAGGTGCCCGGCGCCGGCGCACTCCTCCTCGGCCTCGCCGTCGCCCTGGCCGCGCGTTCGCTGGGCGCGCTCCGTCGCGCGTGGGTCGGGGCTCTCGCAGCGCTCTGCCTCCTGGCCGAGGTGACGGCGGCGCTGCCCGCCGCCCGCCACACCCGTGGCGGCCCACACCCATGCCGGCTTCAGGCGCCGGCGGCGCTGCGTCCCTACTTGGGGCCCGGTCGCTACGTCGATGAGTTCGTCCTCGGGTGTCGCTCCGGGACGCGCCTGTCGCGCCGGGAGCTGCGCGGCTACCAGGACCCGCTCACCCTCGCCAGCTTCGAGCGGGTCCTGGCGTCCTTGGCCGATACGCCCGAGCTCGCCCTGCAGTTCGACGTGCACTACGCCTTGCAGGGGCCTCATTTCATCCACGGGTGGAACCGGCACTTCCTTCCGCCTCCGGACCGGCTGCGGGAGCGGCGCTGGGCTCGCGCGGTCCACGATCGGGGGCCGGCGCGCGTCACGGAGCTTCGGGGGGGGCTCCCGCTCGTCTACTGGGTCCCCGACGAGGCGACGGTGCGGGTGCGGGGGCGGCAGGAGGCGCTCGCGTGGCTTCGCCGGCGCGCTCCGGCCGCGGTGGCGATCCTCGAAGGCGCCGCGGAGGAGGTGCCCCCCGCGCCGCTTCGGGAGGCGGCGCTGCGCCCCGCGACGGACCTCCACCTGGAGCGGGACCGGCTGAGCTTTCGCATCGACGCGCCGGCGCCCGGCTGGGTCGTCGTCAACGAGGCCTGGTATCCCGGGTGGGTTGCGACCGTCGACGGGCGACGGGGCCCTCCGGTGGAGCGCGCCAACGGTCTGGTGCGGGCCTTCCCCATCGAGGCCGCCGGACCTCACGAGGTGGTGCTGCACTTTGCTCCGCCGGACGGGCGGTTGTGGCGCCGCGTCTGGGTGCTCACCTGGATCGCGCTGCTCGGCTGGTTGTTCGTGCGGGTACGTCGCCGCCGGCAGGCGCTGAGGCGCGCTCCTGGCGGCGGCCGTGCGAGCCCCGGGGCGGGCTGCTAAGCCCCGGCTGTGGCGGATCGGGAACAGCCGCCGAGGAGTCAGCTCCAGCAGCTCCGGCTCCTCGCGTCGAACGTGCGCCGCGCCGTCTCGCTCGCTTGGCGGTTCGAGCGGGGGCTCACCACGCGCTACGTCGTGGCGAGCCTCGCCGGTGCGCTGCTGCCCGTCGCCATCGCGTACGTCGGCAAGCGCATCGTCGACGCCGTCGTAGCGTCCATCGCCGACCCCGCGCACCCCACCGAGGCCGCCTTTCGCTGGGTGGCCACGGAGCTGGGGCTCATGCTCCTGAGCTACGTCTCGGGGCAGGCGCTCGGCTACTACGGGCAACTTCTGCGGGCGCGGCTGGCCCTGCATGTCGACCAGCTCATCTTCGACAAAGCGCTCCGGCTCAGCGTCAAGCACTTCGAAGACGCCGAGTTCATGGACATGCTCGAGCGGGCGCGGCGCGAATCGGGCTGGCGGCCGGTCGAGATGATCACCCATGGCCTGCGTCTCGGGCGCAGCGTGGTCACGCTCACCGGTTACGCGGTCCTGCTGGCGCAGTTCAGCGGTTGGGCCGTCCTCGCCCTCGCCTTCGCGGGGCTGCCCTTCCTCGCCGAGGCCCGCTACGCCTCCGAGCAGCACCGCATCCACCAGCGACGGACGGCGCGGGAGCGCCAAGCCTATTATCTGCAGCAACTGCTCACGAGCGACTTCTACGTCAAAGAGGTGAAGCTCTTCGCCCTCGGCCCGGAGTTCTTGCGGCGTCACCGGGCGCTCCACGAGGAGTTCTACGCCGAAGACCGAGACTTCGCGTTTCGCCGGGGCGCGGCGGTGACGTTGCTGGGCGCCATCAGCACCGGGGTCTTCTACGGCATCTACCTCGTGGTCGTGGGCGCGACGGTGACCGGCAGCATCAGCCTGGGGGACATGACCCTCTACCTCACGGTTTTTCGGCAGGGGCAGGACGCCTTCCAGAGCGCCATGAGCAGCATCGCCCGCGCCTGGGAAGACAACCTCTACATGAACAACCTCTTCGAGTACCTCGCCCTCGAGGAAGACGACGTCGTCGGCGCCGAGCTCGGCGCGCTGCCCGACAGCGCCTTGCAGGAAGCGCCCGCGCTGCACTTCGAGGGCGTCTCTTTCGACTACCCCGGTTCGGAGCGGCCCGCGCTCGCCGACATCGATCTGCACATCGCGCCCGGTGAAACAGTCGCCCTCGTGGGGCCGAACGGCGCCGGCAAGACGACCCTCGTCAAGCTCCTCGCGGGGCTCTATCCCCTCGACCGAGGCACGATCCGCATCGGTGACGAGGACATCGCGTCCATGGACCGCGGTGAGCTTCGACAGCGGGTTGGCGTCCTCTTTCAGGACTTCGTGCACTATCACTTCTCCGCCGCTGAGAACGTCGGCCTCGGCTGGCTTCCGAGCCTCGACGACCGGGCGGCCATCGAGTCGGCCGCCGAAGACGCCGGCGCGGCGCGCATCGTCGAGTCCTTGCCGCAGGGGTACGACACCAAGCTAGGCCGATGGTTCGGCGGTGAGCAGCTGAGCATCGGCCAGTGGCAGCGCATGGCGCTGGCCCGTGCCTTCATGCGGCGCAGCAAGGTCCTCGTCCTCGACGAGCCGACAGCGGCGATCGACGCCGAGGGCGAGCACGAGATCTTTCAGCGCTTCGGTGAGCTCAAACGCGACGCCACCTGCATCCTCATCACGCACCGGTTCAGCACGGTGCGCATGGCCGATCGCATCGTCGTTCTCGACCAGGGGCGCATCGTCGAGGAGGGGACCCACGCGGAGCTGATGGCGCGCGGGGGCCTCTATGCCCGGATGTTCGACCTACAGGCCGAGGGTTACCGGGAAGCCGGCGCCTGAGCACGCCCGCCGAACCGAAGAAGGTGCCCGAGGCGTCGGGAGGACCCTGACTTGAACGGAGTGGAAGCCTTCG
>JALVDI010000044.1 GCA_027009115.1 Polyangiaceae bacterium
GACGCTCTACACCGCCCGCTACGGCGCGACGACCTTCGTCCCCGTCGTGGCCTTCGGTCTCGCGGTGGCGCTCTTCCTGCGTGACGTGGAGGAGAGCGAGCGCCCCTGGTGGGCGGAGGCCATCGTCGCGGCGCTCTTCGTGGGCTTGCTCGTCCGGGACTTCGCGCTCTACCCGGAGAGCCCCGTGCGCGGCCTCCCCATCGAGAACCTCGCGGTCCCGGAGGTGTTCAACCCCCGCAAAGCATGGGCGGCGGTCCTCGGAGCGTTCCTTCTGGCGTTGCTGCTCGCCTTCGGCTCACGACCCGGCGAGCCGGCCCCGGACCCGCGGGCCCCCTGGCGGTGGCTGCGGGCGCAGTGGGCGCGTCGGGGCGCACACCGCTTCTGGTTGGGCCTGGCCGGCACCCTCGCCCTCGGCATGCTGGGGTTTGGGCTCGTCTCCTTCGCCGCCGCCGACGCTTTGCCCCTCCCCAGCATCGTCCCGCGCCTGGGCCGCTACCTCACCTTCGTCCCTCTGCTGGCCGCGGCCGGAGTCGTGGCGATCCCGTGGGTGTTCCACCTCTTCGGACGCCTCGGTTCCTGGCGCATGGCGGCGCTCCTCGCCGCAGGCGTGGCGGTGGGCGCGTACGCCTCCCAAGGCTTCCTCCCGGCGCTGAGCTCGCACTTCTCGCCGCGCGAGGTCTACGACACCTACAACGAGCTCGGCGAAGGCGAACCGCTCGCCGAGTATCGTGTGAACGGGCGCGCGGCGGCGTACTACGCGCACGGCGAGACCGTGGACATCGACACTCAGGCTGCGCTCCTCGACTGGTTCGATGCGCCCGAGCGCCGCTGGGCGGTCTTCCCCGCCGACGAGCTTCCGGCCCTCAACCGAGCCTGGCGCGCGCGCAAAGGCGAGCACCTCTTCGTGGCCGACGCCCGGAGCGCGCGGGTGGTCCTGGCCACCAACCAGCCCATCGGGGGCCGACCGAACCAAAACTTCATCGCCGAAGCCGTCCTCGACGAAGCACCGGAAGTCGACGTCGAGGTGCACGCCAGGTTCGACGACAAGATCGAGCTCATCGGGTACGACCTCGAACTGCCGCAGGAAGGTTATATCGGCGCAGGCCAGACGATGGTGGTGACCTGGTACTGGCGAGTGCTCCGCCGCGTCGGTGGCTCCTACAAGATCTTCCTGCACGTGGACGGCGCCGGAAACCGACTCAACGGTGACCACGAGCCCGTCGACGGTCGCTACCCGGTGCGACTGTGGGACGAAGGGGACATCGTCGTCGACCGCCAGGAGCTGACGGTCCCGGCGAACTACCGTCCTGGGGTCTACACTTTCTACATCGGGTTCTTTAGCGGCAACAGCCGGCTGAGCGTCGAGCCTGAGTCCCTCAACGACGGAGCCGACCGAGCGAACGCGGGACGCATCCGGGTACGCTGAGGCGGCCGCCCCCTCCAGCACGCTGCGGCGACGCCCCTCTTGTTGACGTGCGCGAATCGTGCTGGAGTCGACGTCCATGGGCGACGAGCGGCGCGAGCACGAGCGGTTCCCGACCGAGCTGTCGGTGGACGTGAAGACCGGCGAGAACTTCCTCTTCGCCTACATCACCAACATCAGCGAGATGGGCATCTTCGTCCGCTCCGACGACCCGCTACCGATCGGCACCGAGGTCAGCCTCTCGTTCACCGGCCCGGACGGCGCGAGAAACGTGAAGGTCGACGGCACCGTCGTGTGGATCAACCCCGTGCGCCCCACCGGCGACAACCCGAACCCTGGGATGGGCGTGCGCTTCGCGGGCCTGACGCCGGAGCTTCGAGAGCGGCTCGTGGAGATCGTCCGGGCGGTGGCGTATCTCCACGAGCAAAACGACGAGAGCTAACGGCCCGTTGAATCATCTCTCCGTGCGCCTCACGGCCGAGAGCACGCTCCTGCGGCGCCCCTGAGGAGTCCTCGGGCCTTGGTGCATCTCGCGGGCGCGACGCTGCGTCCACGCTCGCCGTCCGCACTGGGGCGGTCCTGGCCGGCGCACCGATGCCTCTGGGCGCCTGCGCGTGCCGCCTCCACGAAAAGCCTCGAGCCTTCCTTGGCTTCCCGGGACCACGGTCGCGGCGACGCTGGGGCGGTCCTGATCGGCGCCCGTCAGTGGAGGCGGCGCTCGACGGTCGCGGGGGTCTGTAGCTCGGCGAGCGGGACCGCCGCTGCCAGGGCCTCGTCGACGCTCTCTTCGACCTGGAGCAGCTCACTGACTTCCACGACGTTCACCCGGTCGCCGAGGTCCTCTTCCCACGTCAGGAGCATCTCGACCCAGACGAGCTCGCGAGTGGTCGGGCGGGGCCCTCCCGGCAAACGCGGGGGCAGGCCGTAGAGCGCTCGCTGCAGCCGCTCCTCGATGTCCCGGGGGGTCTCCAAGAACTGCACCCCGAGGCCGGCGCCGCGCCGCTCCGCCGCGCGCCGGCGCAGCTCGACCCGACAAACGCGACCGAAGAGGTAGACCCGCTCGCCTCCATCCGGGGGGCAGAGCTCGATCACCAGTTCGGTCCCCGGATCCACCGGCAGGGGCGTGTCGAGGTACATGCCTCGATGACTGAGATCTCGGACCGAATGCTCCACGGGCTCGTCCCAGAGGTCGGCGACGACGGAACACACGAGGTCGACCTGACGGCGGAGGGCCTGGCGGCGTTGGGCGAAGACTTCAACGGGCTCGAGCATGCGGGCTCCTTGGACGGGCCTCATCATCCCACATACACCTACACCCCCTCAAGAAACCGGCGCCCGCAACGATTGCGGAGCGCGTGCTCAGAGGGTGAGCTGCTCGTGCTCGCAGAGGACGAATCCTCCCCGGTAGGCGCCCGGCGTGGCCACGATCCGGTCGTCCTCGACGTCGAAGACCCACAACCCTTCGTGCCCCTTCATGGTGGTGCTTCCGGCGTCGAAGAGGGTCAAGGACGTCTCCGGCACGCGGACATGGTAGCGGTGGTGCACGTGCCCGAAGAGCATCGCGCCCCGCGGCCCGTCGCTCGCGCGTAGGAGGGCGTCGGCGTTCTCGAGGCCATGGGTCGCCTTGTCGGGCTCTCCGTTGGCGAGGCGCGGTGCGTAATGGGTCATCAGAAAGACGAAGCGCCCCTCCAGCCGGGGGTGAGCGAGCACGCGGGGCAGCGCGTCGAGCTGAGCCTGGGGCACGCGCCCCGTCGAACGGACGAGATCCGGCTTGGGGCGCGCGCTGTCGACGCAGACGACCGCCACCCGCTCCCCGAAGAAACGCACCATGGGCCAGCGCCCGTCCACCGCGACCTCCGGCAGGTCCGTCGAGAGCAGATCACCGAAGTGGCGCTCGAAGGAGGCGAGGGAGTCCGGCATGTAAACGTCATGGTTGCCGTACACGGTGACCCACGCCCCAGCGGCGTCGACGATCGGCTGCACACAGCGCCGCGCGTGCGCGAGCTCCCGATCGGTGCCGACGATCGTGTAGTCGCCGGTGCAGAGCACGACATCCACCTCCCAGCGCCGCACGGCCTCGGCGAGTTCGGCGAGCTTGCGTGGAGCGTCCACGTAGCGGTGGCGGCGCCGCAAGCGGTAGTTCACCAGACCCATGAGCCGCCGGCTCGCCAGCACGCGGGCCGAGACCGTGCCCCGGGGCGCCGGAACATGGACATCGCTGAAGTGGAGCAGACGCATCAAGGCCACGCCGCGAGCGCCTGCAGGCCGGCTCCCTCGGGAAAGCCGAAGCGGACGTTGGCGCCCTGCACCGCTTGGCCCGCTGCACCCTTCACCAGGTTGTCGATGACGCTCATGGCGATCACCCGTCCGGTCCGCCCATCGAGGTGGTAAGCGAGCTGAGCGCGGTTGCTGCCACGCACCCAGAGCGTGTCGGGGTGGGTACCGGCGTCGCGAACGACGACGCTCGGGGAGCCCTCGTAGAGCCGACGGGCGGCGTCCGTGCATCGCTCCGCGGTCACGCCGGGGCGCGCGGCCGCGTAGGCCGTCACGAGGATTCCGCGGGACATCGGCACGAGGTGGGGAGTGAAGGTCAGCGTGACGGAGCGACCGGCGACGGCGCCCAAGGCCTGCTCGATCTCCGGCGTGTGGCGATGGAGCCCGCCGGCCTTGTAGGCCCGAAGACCTTCAGCGACCTCCGCGAAGTGGGTCGCGGCGCCGGGTTTGCGGCCCGCACCCGACACCCCGCTCTTGGCGTCGACGACGAGGCCCTCGGGCTCGACGAGCCCCGCAGACAGAAGGGGCGCCAGCGCGAGGATGCTGGCGGTGGGGTAGCAGCCCGGAACGGCGACCAGCTCGGCCCGGCGCAGCGCCTCGCGGTGGAGCTCGACGAGGCCATAAACCGCAGAGCTCAGGAGCTCCGGAGCACCGTGAGCGCCGTACCATTGCGTGTACACCTCGAGCTCGCGCAAGCGGAAGTCCGCGCTGAGGTCGAAGACCACGACGCCGGCCTCCCGGAGCGCGGCGACGGTCGGCGCGCTCGCGCCGTGGGGCAGAGCACAGAACGCGACGTCAGCGCGCCTGGCGATCGACGCGGCGTCGAAGCCCTCGATCGAGCCCGCCACGACGCCCGCCAGGGACGGGAGCACGTCGGCGATCGTGCGGCCAGCCGTGGAGCTCCCCACGAGAGGTCCGAGCTCGATGTGGGGGTGCCCGTGGAGCAGGCGTACGAGCTCGGCGCCGGTGTATCCGGTCGCGCCCACGACCGCCGCGGTTGTCGCCATGGCGCGCAGCTTGGCGGCAGGCCTCATACCGTGCAACCGGCGCCGCGACCAGACGAGACACCCAGATGCCCGGCCACGACGCGGCGGCGACGCGCCAAGAAGAAAGGCCACCTCTCGGCGGCCTCGTGTCACGACGGCGCACCAAGAAGAAAGGCCGCCTCTCGGCGGCCTCGTGTCACGAGCATCGAACGCTCAGCGCTTCGAGTACTGGAACTTCTTGCGGGCACCGGGCTGGCCGGGCTTCTTGCGCTCCTTCTTGCGAGCGTCACGCGTGATGTAGCCGGCGCGCTTGAGCTCCCCCTTCAGCGTCTCGTCGGAGGCCACCAGCGCGCGCGCGATGCCGTGCCGGATCGCCTGCGCCTGCGCCGCGATCCCGCCGCCGGCGACGTTCACCTCGACGTCGTACTTGCCGGCCCTGCCGAGCACCTGGAAGGGCTGCTCGACGACCATGCGGAGGATCTCGCGCGGGAAGTAGTCGTCGAAGCTGCGCTTGTTGATGGTGACCTTGCCCTCGCCTTCCTTGAGGAAGACGCGAGCGACGGCCGTCTTGCGCTTGCCGGTGCCGTAGAAGCGACCGTTGATGACCTTGGGCTTCGCCATATCAGAGCTCGTAGGGCTGCGGCTTCTGGGCCGCGTGGGGGTGGGTGGGACCAGCGTAGACCTTCAGCTTTCGGAAGCACTTCCGCCCGAGGGAAGTCTTGGGGAGCATCCCCTTGACCGCCTTTTCGATGACGAAGGCCGGCTTACGCGCGAGGAGGTCGCCGTAGGCTTCCGAGTAGAGGCCGCCGGGGTAGCCCGAGTGGTGGTACCAGCGCTTGTCCGTGAGCTTCTTGCCGGTGAGCTTCACCTTCTCGGCATTGATGACGACGACGAAATCGCCGGCGTCCGCGTGAGGGGTGAAGTCCGGCCGGTGCTTGCCACGGAGGACACTGGCGACCTTGGAGGCCAAACGGCCCAGCGATTGGTCGGTCGCATCGACGACATACCAGTGACGCTCGACCTCGGATTCTTTGGCGCTGACGGTGCGCATGGAAAACAAACCTCGAAAGAGCCCGCGAGGGCGGGCGTTCAGGGGGCGGGTCTCTTAGCTTCCGCGCTGGAGGGTGTCAAGCGAAGTCCGGGCCCACGACCCGGCCGCGCCGCACGTCCAGGGGTGGGAACCGGCCAGGACGCCTCGAAGGGATCGCCGCAGGGGTCCAAGAATCTTCGAGACTTCCTCGCCCGCCGGCACCGCGCAGGGGCATCCTCGCGACCGCGATCCATCACGGTCGATCGTTCAGCGGGCTGCTAACCTCGCCGGGTGGAGGAGACCCAGGCGACCGGGACCAAGGCGCGGCCGTACGAGCCAAACGCGCTGCTGCGGTGGATCTACCGGCGCTTCTTCAGCCACATCGCCGTCGACGAGGCCTGGAGCGGGGTCGTCCGCGAGTCCGCCCGCCGGGGCGTCGTCGTCTACGTGATGCGCTCGATCTCCTTCCTGGACTTCCTCTGCCTCGACTTCCTGACGAAGCGCTTCGGGCTGCCCCTGGTGCGCTTCGTCAACGACCTGGGGCTGTGGATCCTCGAGCCCTTCGGCAAGGGCGACCGCCGCCTGCGACTCAAGCGGATGCGACCCGAAGACGAAGAGCTCGCCGAGGTCGTCGAGGAGGGGCACAGCGCCCTGCTCTTCCTGCGCAAGCCCCCACGTATCGGGAGCCGCGCTCGAAAGGGGCGCGACCTCGAGACCGACCTGATCCGGACCCTCGTAGAGACACAGCGGCGGATCGACCGACCGATCCTGCTCCAACCTCAGACCTTCGTCTGGAGCCAACGCCCACCGCAGCGCGAGCGAGGGCTGGTGGACCTCTTCTTTGGCCCCGTGGAATGGCCCGGCCGCCTCCGCGTGCTGATGCAGTTCCTGCTGAACTACCGCAACGCCCTGCTGCGCTCGGGCGAGCCCTTCGACCTGGGAGCGTTCGTCGCCGAACACCCGGAGCTGACGGACGCGGAGATCGCCGACAAGGTCCGCTACGCGCTGCTCCGGCGCATGGAGCGGGAACGCACGCTCGTGCTCGGCCCCACGAAGAAGACGCCGACGCGTATTCGCGAGGAGCTGCTGCGGAGCCCCCGCGTCCGCAAGCAGATCGAGGAAGAGGCCCGCCGGAGCAAGCGCAGCGTCTCCGCCGTCGAGAAGGAAGCGCAGCGAGAGCTCAAGAAGCTTCAGGCCATCCAGCAGCCGTGGATGCTCTCGCTCCTCAACCGGATACTCGACTGGGTCTTCAGTCGCATCTACGACGGCGTCGTGGTCGACGACGAGGGCCTCGAACGTGTGCGGGAGGCGGCGCGGGAGGGCACGCTCATCTACCTGCCGAGCCACAAGAGCCACGTCGACTACTTGGTGCTCAGCCATGTGCTCTTCCAGCGTGCCCTGAGTCCACCGCTGATCGCCGCCGGCGAAAACCTCAGCTTCTTCCCGCTGGGGCCCATCCTTCGCCGCGGAGGTGCGTTCTTCATTCGGCGCAGCTTCCGGGGGCGAAAGCTCTACAGCGCCCTCGTCGACGCTTACATCCGCCGGCTGATCGTCGAAGGCTTCCCCATCGAGTTCTTCCTCGAGGGAGGACGCTCACGGACCGGCAAGCTGCTGCCCCCGAAGTATGGGCTGCTGACGATGGTCGTCGACGCCGCCCTGAAGCTGCGGATGAAGAAGGTCTTCTTCGTGCCGATCTCCATCGGCTACGAACGGGTCATCGAGGAGCGATCCTACGTCCACGAGTTGGGCGGCGGAGAGAAGCAAAAAGAGGACATCGGCGGCCTCCTCAAGACGCCGCAGGTCCTCCGCTCGAAGTACGGCCGCCTCTACGTTCAGTTCGGCGAAATCTTGTCCATCGACGAGGCGATCCGGGACGCCGTCGGAGACGACGCCGTCGAGGACCGCGACCGGATCACGCCGCCGAAGCGGCGAGGCCTCGTCCAGCGCATCGCGCACCGGATGACCTATCAGATCGACCGTGCCACGGTCGTCACGCCCGCGGCGCTGGTGGCGACGGCGCTCCTCACGCACCAGCGCCGCGGGATCGCGAAGCGCGACCTACAGGATCGCGCCCGGATGCTCCTGAGCGCGCTGCAGCGCATGGGCGCTCGCCCGGCCAAATCGCTCCTCGACGGGAGCGGCGCCCTCCGCGTCGAGACCCTCGATGAAGCGATCGCGCTCTTCGAGGACGGCAAGCTCTTGCGGGCGGTCCAGGCCGAGGGCCGAGAGGTGATCTACAACGTCCCCGAACAGCGGCGACTGGCCCTCGAATACTACAAGAACAACATCCTCAATTTCTTCGTGCCACGGGCGCTGATCAGCGCAGCGATGCTGCCCTTCGGCGAGCAGCCGGCCCCCGTCAAAGAGCTACGTGCGCAGGTCCGGTGGCTCTCGCGCCTCTTCAAGTATGAGTTCATGTACCGCGCCGACGCCCCCTACGACGCGATCTTCGGCGACGCCCTGGCGGCGATGGTGAGCGACGACGAGATCGCGTGGAACGGCGACGAGGTGCGGCGCGGCGAGGCCGGCAAGCACCTCGAGGTCTACGCCTCGATGATCCGCTCCTACTTCGAGGCCTACCTCCTGGCCGTCCGCGCTACGAACCTCCTCGACGAGGCCCCCATGGACCGCAAGGACTGGGTGGGCCGGGCGCTCGCCCTCGGCCAACGGATGTACCTCGCCGGTGAGATCGAGCTGCGCGAGTCGATCTCCAAGCCCAAGATCGACAACGCGCTCTTGGCGCTCAAGGACCTGGGCTTCGTTCGCTTCCTGGCCAACGACCGAATCGCCAAGTTCGACGCCGGAGAGGTGTCCCGGCCAGAGGACGACCACACCCCAGCGACGCCACTGATGATGGCCCGCCGCCTCGAGGACTTTCTTCGCCCTGTCACTGCGAGGTAGAGCCCCTCAAGAGGACGGGCGCACCCTCCGCCAAGCGTAGAAGCCCACGAGCAGGGCGAGTAGGACGCTCAGGCCGAGATACGCCAGCCTGCGCTCTTCGGGCGGCGCGCCGGGCTCGACGGACGCGCGCACATCGCACTCCCATGGCCCTCCGCGAACGAACCCACATCGCTCGAAGACTTCGCCGTCGAGCCCCACGGCCTCCAGAGTGAGACGCTCGCCCTCGACGGCCATGCGCAGGTAGTGATGGCGCACCTGAAAGCTCTGCTGCCCGGGCCGATGTCGGTTGGTGTCGTAAAGGGGCGCGCCCCCTCCGCCGGTGATCACGTACTTGAGGCCCTCGGCTTCGCCCCGCTCGTACATGTGATCGTGGCCGGCCAACACCAGGTCGACGCCCGCGGCGCTCAGCTCCCGGGCGAGGCCGAGCGCCGCCATCCGCGGGTGGTCGCCGTGCCGTCCGCTCGACAAGGGCCCCTGGTGCGCGAAGACGATCAGGAAGCGCACCGAGGGGTCGTCCCGGGACGCGTCGAGTTGAGCTCGGAGCCAACGCAGCTGCGGTCCGTCGGCCTCGAGGTCGTCGTTGCTGTCGAGGGAGAGGAAGCGGACGGGCCCGTGCGTCCACGCGCGCCAGGCGACGCGCGAGCCCGGCGCGAAGTAACGCTGATAGCGGCGCTGTCCACCCGGACCGTAGAGCTCGTGGTTGCCCAGGGTCGGGTAGATCGGGGCCTTGGCCAGGAGCGGCGCGGCGAGGTCGAAGTAGCGCTGCCAGTCCGCCGGCCGACCGCCCACCTCCACGAAGTCACCGGTGTGGACCAGGAAGCGCACCTCCGGCTCGCCCGCCATGCGAGCGACGAGGGCGCGGTGGACCTCGTGCCCCGTTCGGTTGTCGCCGTAGACGAGAAACGCCAGGCGCCCCTCGACGGGCGTGTCGGCGGCGGGCGCCGTGTGGAGGCGCACAGGGCGGTCGAAGCCGGGCCCTGTGACGCGGCCCTCGTAGAGCGTGTCCGCCCGTAGCCCTCTCACCTCCACCTCGTGCAGCCAGCCACCGTCGGGGCCGGCGGCGGCTCGCGACGAGAAGACCTGCGCTTCGGTGGCGCCCTCACCGGGCGGCGTGGCGGCGATCCGAAGCGCGACCTCCCCTGCCTCGGGCAGCTCCACCAGCAGGCGCCCGCCGCCGGGGTCCACATCGACCCACCAGGGACCTTTCTGGGCCGACGCCGTGGCCGCAGCGAGGGTGAGAGCGAGGGGGAGCCAGCGCATGAGCCGCTGCTATACCAGAGTTCGAATGGCACCCTCGGCCCGAGATCGGCAGCTGGCCGACCGCCTCGAGGCGCTGCTGGCCACCCAGGACCGCGGGCGCACCCGCGAGACGGACCCGGTGGGGTTCGTGCATCGCTACGAGGACGACGCCGATCGCGAGGTCGTGGGGCTCGTCGCCTCCTCCCTCGCTTTCGGCAACGTGAGCTCCGTGCGCAGGAGCGTAGCCCGCGCCCTCGGGGCCCTCGGCCCGCACCCGGCCCGGACCATCGCTCGCGGGCGCCCCGAGTTGGAGCGGCGGCTCGACGGCTTCGTGCATCGGGTCTATCGGGGCCCGCACTTGGCCGCGATGCTCCGCGGTGCGGCGCGCCTTCGTCGCCGCCACGGAAGCCTCGGGGCAGCCTTTGGGCGGGCCGTCAAGGAGGAGGGTTCGCTGCGGGGTGGGCTGGCGCGCTTCGCGGACGCCTTGCGCGGCCAGGACGCTCCACGGGGGCTGCGGCATCTCGTCCCGAACCCACGGGCGGGGAGCGCGTGCAAGCGGCTTCTGCTCTACCTTCGCTGGATGGTACGGCCCGCCGATGGGGTGGACCTCGGCTTGTGGGACTTCTCTCCGGCGCGGCTGATCATCCCCGTCGACACCCACATCCATCGCATCGCGCGCAACCTCGGGCTCACGGCACGGACCGACGCGAGCTGGACCACCGCCGAAGAGATCACCGAGGCGCTCCGGCGGCTGGACCCCAACGACCCGGTACGCTTCGACTTCGCGCTCTGTCACCTGGGCGTGGCCCGGGACTGCCCCTCGCGACGTGACGAAGCCAAGTGCCGGCGGTGCGTGCTGCGCCCCGTCTGTCTGCGGTGGTAGGCTGCGCGCCATGGAGAGCGAGCCTCGAGACCTGAAGGGGCGGTGCGGCACCTGCGGCTGGTTTCGCACCCTTCGCACCGACGACGAGGGCGTTCGCTGGGGAGAGTGCCAGCTCGGTTGCTGGCCCTCGCCTCTCAAGGACACGAACACCTGCTCCAGCTACAAGGAGTTCGGAAAGAGCTTCGAAGGAGCGCTGCGGCGGAAGAAGGCCGCCGGGACGCCCCGCCGCTACCGAGACGACGAGGCGCCGGTGGTGCGGCGCCGCCCCATCCCCAAGGAGATCGGAATCGACATGGACCAGGAGGAGCTGCGCGAGGTGCTGCGCGAGGTGCTGCTCGACGAGTTGGGCATCCGAGACGTCCCGATGGGCGATCGATGGAACGGCGGCGAGTTGGAGCTCAAGCCCGGCAAAGAGGGCACCGCGTCCAAGACCATCCCCCTCGACGTCTTCTTCAAGAAGATCGTGCTCGTGCGCGAGCGCCTTCGGGTGCTCGAACAAAAGATCAACGCCAGCAAGAGCCTGAGCGAAGCTGAGAAGATCCAGCTCCAGCAGTACATCACGGCATGTTACGGCTCGCTGACGACCTTCAACGTCCTGTTCAAGGACAAGCGCGATCACTTCGTCGGCCAAAAGAAGTAAACGGCGTCGCGGATCGCAGGCGCGAAGACGCCTCTGTGGGAGGCCGCCGGGCGAACAGACCTCGGGGACTTGCCGTGCGCGATACGCCGCGGGGGAGCAGGCTCTCGGGCGTGAGGCGCGCGGAGAGGTGCTGGGGCGGGCTGCTGGCCTCGCGCTTCTGCTTACGCCCCTGCTCGCGCTCGCGGCCTGCGGTGGTGCCGCGACGCCCTCCCCACCGATCGGGCGAAGCGCGGCCGCGCCGCCCCCGCGGCCCATCGAGATGTCGCTTCGCCGCAGCAACGGGGAGTGGATCCACCTGGGCGACCTCCGAGGCGAGCCGGTGCTCCTCTTCCTCTTCGCGACCTTCGATGGCGTGAGCCAGGCCGCCCTCCGACCGACGGCGCGCTTCGCCCGCGCGCACCCGGAGGTGCACGTGATCGGCGTCGCCGTCCAACCCGACGCCAAGCTCCTGCTCGACCCTTACGAAGCGGCCCTGACGCCCGGCTTCCCACTCACCTACGACCCCGCGCGCGACGTCCACCACGGCACCAGCCCCCTGGGCCCAATCGACGCCGTGCCCACCTTCGTCATGCTCGACGCCTTCGGGATCGAGGCGGGCCGCCACGTCGGCTTTCCCAACTCGCACACCCTCGACCGGCTCTTGGTGGAGGCGCAGGCGCGAGGGAGCCCCGAGCCGCCGCAGGAGCTGCCGCTCCTGGCCGACTAGAGCGCATCTCAGCAGCGATCGTCGATCGATCCGTAGACTGGGCGGGTGGCGCATCCGCGAGCCGAAGGAATGCCGAGCCTTGTCGAGGTGAGAGGATGGCGGCAGAGGGGGCGTGCACAGACGCACAGCGGCGATGAGGGGTCTCGAGATGCGCTCTAGCCCCTCGTGGGCGCCGCCTCAGCTCAGCCCTTGCTCGGCCCAGAGCCCCCCGAGGGTGTCGCCCAAACGCTCGCGGACAAGCCCCCGGGTGGCGGCCGCCGAGGTCGACTCGAGGACCTCCACGGCGAGCTGCATCAACGCCTCGATCTCCACCCGACGCACGAGCTCTTGAGCGAAGGGCAGGCTCACCGTCGGCAACGAGATGCGCCGGAAACCGAGACCGAGGACCACCGGCAAGGCGACGGGATCGGCCGCCATATCCCCGCACATCGTCACCGGCGTGTCCGCCGCCGCGCCGCACTGCACGACGTGCGCGAGGAGCCGAACCACGGCCGGATGCAGCGGATCGGCCAGAGCGGCGACGTCCGCGTTGCCCCGATCGACGGCGAGGGTGTACTGGACGAGGTCGTTCGTCCCGACGGAAACGAAGTCGGCCTCCTGCGCCAACTCGCGGGCGAGGAGCGCCGCCGAGGGGATCTCGATCATGGCCCCCACTTCGGGCGTGCCGCGGGCGACCCCCTCGGCGTCGAGCTCCGAAGCGCAGGCCTCCACGAGCCCGCGGAGCACCCGAAAGGTGGACGGCCCCTCCACCATGGGGAACATCAAGCCGACGGTGCCGACGCTCGCCGCACGCAAGATCGCCCGCACCTGCCGTCGCAAGAGCTCGGGGCGCGCGCTCATCAAGCGGATGGCGCGCATCCCCAGGGCCGGGTTCGGTCCGGGCTGGACGCGGACCGACCGCGGCAGCTTGTCGCCGCCGAGGTCGAAGGTGCGGAAGGTGACCGGCCGGCCGCCGCAGATCTCGACGACGTCCGCGTAGACGCGGACCTGCTCATCCTCGGAGGGGACTTCGTCGCGGTCGAGGAAGACGAACTCGCTGCGGTAGAGCCCCACGCCGCGGGCCCCATGCGCCCGGGCGGCGACAGCTTCGGCGGGCAGCTCGATGTTGGCGAGGATCTCCACCGCCACGCCATCCTTCGAGGCGACAGGCTCGTCGGCCTTCTTCTTGAGCTCGCTGGCGAAACGACGAAACCGCTCACCCCGCTTCTCGGCGTACGCTCGCTCCTCGTCCCGCGGATCGAGCACGACGCGTCCACGGAGACCATCGACGATGACCGTGACCTCGGACCCCTCGATCCGGTCGAGGAGCGCCCCCGTGCCGACGACCGCCGGCACCTGGAGAGCCCGCGCCAGGAGCGCCGTATGGCTGGTGCTGCTGCCGAGCTCCGTCACGAGCCCGAGCACCCGCCCGTCGCCCAGGAGCCGCACCGCGTCCGCCGGGCTGAGGTCGGTCGCGACGAGGATCACTTCCCGATCCGGCAACGCGAGCCGATCCTGGCGGCCCCGCAGATGCCGCAGGATGTGCTGGCCCACGTGGACGATGTCCTGCGCACGCTCTCGGAAGTAGCGCGCGCTGGCGGCCTCGAGGGGCGCCTTCAGTTCGGTGACCGCCTGCTCCAGAGCCCACTCGGCGTTCACGCCCTCTCGCTCAATTCGCCGGATCGCCCCGTTCGCAAGCAGCTCGTCGCGGTGCATCAAGAGCTGCGCTTCGAGCACCAGGCGAGTTTCCTCGGCGCCCCCGAAGGCGGTCTTCGCTTCCTCGATCTCCTGGCGAGATGCCTCGATCGCAGCGCGAAGGCGCGCGACCTCCTCGGTCCGGTCCGCAACCTCTTGGCGGGCGGCGCGCCCGAGACGTGGAACGACATGGGAGGTGCCCACGGCGATGCCCAGGGACGCGGCGATGCCCCGGACCTCGACCCTCACCGCTCCTCTCCGAAACGGTCGGTGACGAGCTGCCCGAGAACCCGCACGGCCTCGTCCGCGTCGTGACCACGGGCCCGCAGCGTGACGCGCGCTCCCTTCTCGCCGCACAAGAGCAGGACCCCCATGATGCTCTTGGCGTCGGCTCTCTGACCGTCCTTCTCGATCTCGATCTCGGCGTCGAAGCGGGTGGCCGCCCGCACGAGCTTCGCGGCCGCACGTGCATGCAGGCCGAGCTCGTTGACGATCTCGAAGGTCCCCTCCGCGACCGCGCCCTCCGCTAGGTCCGGTTCGTCGCCGGGAGCGCTCACCGGACCGATCCCTTTCGCTCGACGTCGCGGTGCACCACCCGCGCCTCCTTCAGGTCGCGAAGCCGCCGCGCAAGCTCCTCGGAGAGAGCCACGCTCCGGTGCCGCCCCCCCGTGCACCCCAGGGCAATCGTCAAGTACGCCTTCCCCTCGCGCTCATACCGGGGCAGCGTGTGTCGGAGCAGCCTTTCGATGTCGCCGAGCAGTTCCTGCGCCTCTGGGGTCTGCAGCACGTAGTCGGCGACGGACGAGTCCAGGCCGCTGCGGGCCTTGAGCTCCGGCACGAAATAAGGGTTGGGTAGGAAACGGAGGTCGAAGACGAGGTCCGCGTCCACGGGCAAGCCGTACTTGAAACCGAAGCTCACGACGCGCACCACCATCGGGCGCTCGGAGCCGGTCTGCGCGAGCCAGTCGAGGAGCGCCCGGCGGAGGGCGTGCACCGAGAGCTCCGAAGTGTCCAGGACATGCGACGCTTGCGCGCGCAGCGGGCTCAACCGCTGCCGCTCGCGGTGGATGGCGTCGAGGAGATCGCCTCCGGGGGCCAGCGGGTGCGGGCGGCGGGTCTCGGAGTAGCGGCGCACCAAGACCTCATCGGCGCAGTCGACGAAGAGCAGCTCCAGACGATGGCCGGCGTCGCGCAGGCGCGAAAAGAAGACGTCGGCCCCTTCGAGGAACGCCCCGGTCCGAACGTCGATGCCCAGGCCCAGCCGCTCGATGGCGCTGCCGGTGGTGAGCGCCACGAGCTCACCGGCAAGGGCCGGCGGAAGGTTGTCGACGCAGTAATACCCGAGGTCCTCCAGCACGTGGAGAGCCGTGGAGCGACCCGCCCCACTCATACCCGTGACCACGACGACCTGAAGCGTCACGGCCCGAGCATACTCCACAGCGCGCACTGCGGTCGCGGGCCACCTACTCCCCCAGACCGAGGCGCTCGGAAAGGTGGGCGACGAAGTCGCGGGCACTGTGCTTGCCCGCGCGCTTGAGGAGCTGGTTGCGCGCGGCGACCTCGAGGATGACCGCCATGTTGCGCCCGGGCTGGACCGGGATCCGCAACATCGGGAGGCGCACGCCGAGCAGGTCGAAGTGGAGGTCGTCGAGGCCAAGCCGGTCGAAGGGCTGCTCGGGGTCCCAAGGACACAGCTCGACGACGAGGTCCACGTTCTTCTCGTCGCGCACCGCCGTCGCCCCGAAGAGCTCGCGGACATTCACGATACCGATGCCCCGGAGCTCGAGGTGATGACGGAGCAGAGGCGGCGGCTTCCCCACGACGGTCCCGCTGGGTGTGCGGGTGAGCGCGACCTGGTCGTCGGCCACCAGGCGGTGGCCGCGCTCCACCAAGAAGAGCGCGCACTCGCTCTTGCCGATGCCGCTCGGCCCGAGCAACAAGGTGCCCATCCCGTGCACGTCGATGAGCACGCCATGGCGCGTCTCACTCGGCGCCAGGAGGCGATCGAGGGCCTGGTGAACGAGCGCGATGGTGCGGCTGGACCGAAGCTCCACCACCGCCATCGGGGTCGCGCTCGCCTGGGCTGCGTCGAGCAACTCGGTGGGCGGTGCGGCGCCGCGGGTCACCAGCACGAGCGAAAGTCGCAGAGCGAAGAGCTGCGCGCAGCGCTCGGCGCGAAGCTTCGGATCGAGGGACTCCAGGTAGCTGAGCTCCGTCTCACCGAGGACCTGCACGCGGCTGGCGACGAGGCCGCGGGTGTGCCCTGCCAAACAGAGCCCGTTCTTCTGGACGCGCGGGTGCGTCAAGACGCGGCCGAGGGACGGGGCCCCCGCGACCAGCCGCGTGACCTCGACCAACTCGGGCTCAGCCAAGAGCACGCCTGCGGTCACGCTCGCACCGGGGGGGGCGGAAGGGGCATCCTGCATCGGCTCGATGGTAGCGTGTCGGCGTGCACCCGGTGGGACTGCTCGTCGTGCTTCTGATCGCGTGCGGTGGCCTCGACGCCGCCTCCACCGACGAGGTCCGCGCAACGAACGCGCCCCCACCGCCAGCCGACACGCGCCCCGCAGCGCAACCCGAGCGGGCGGAAGTCTCGCCGGAAGCTTCGGAGCCGAGCACGCGCGCGCTCCGGCTCACCGAGCCCTCCCACGAGGCTCCCGACAATGCACCGCACGCGATCCTCTGGACGCCCCCCTCACCGAGGGCGGTTTTCGTCTTCCTCCACGGGTGGCGCGGCTGCGCGCCGGTGCTCGCCCACTCGGGCTCGGTCGCCTGCCGGGAGGGGGACGAGGAACAGGAAGGTTGGGGGCTGATCGCACGCTTCCGGGACGCCGGCCAAGACGCCCTCTTCGTCGTGCCGCAGCTCGCCTGGCGGGCCCGAACGGGCCATCCGGGACGCTTCGCGCAGGAGGGCTACGCGGCTCGCTGGCTCGACGCGCTCGACGTGCCCGCAGACCTTCCCGTGGTCCTCCTCGCCCACAGCGCCGGCTTCGAAACGGCCCTGGCCATCGCGCGCCACGGAGGCCTGGGCGACCGCCTGAGGGCCATCGTGCTCTTCGACGCGCTCTACGCCGGCACCGAGCGGTTGCTGGCCTGGGTTCGACAAGACCCGCGTCGGCGGCTCGTCAGCTACGCCACCCGATCCGGCCGCCCAGCCCGACAGCAGCGGCGCCTCGACCGCCTCGCCCGGCGCGCTGGGCTGGCCGTGGCCCATTCGCTCGACGCGGTCGCCGAAGCGACGGTCGTGACCCAGAGGACCTACGCGGCCCACGCCGACGTACCGCGTCGTCACCTCCCGGAAGTCGTCGCCGCCCTGAGCGACTTGGTCGGCACGCGGGCGCGGGAGACGCGCCACGCCGACCCCCCTGCGGCGGATACGGTGCCCTCGGCGCGCTGAACAAGGGCTCGGGGGAACGCCCACGGAGCCGAAGCGAGATGGGCCGCGCAGGGCCGTGCACCCGGGCGCGAGGCCCCCGGAGCAGGCTTGGACGGGCCGCTACGGGACGAGGCAGGCGCGGACCTCGTCGAAGTCCTGGGCCCCGCGGAGGCAGCGGCGGACCTCCTCGCGACGCAACACTCGCGACACCTCCGCGAGCAGCTTGAGGTGCTGGCTGGGACGGTCCTCCGGCGCGAGGATGGCGACGAACACCTGCACCGGCTCCCCATCGACGGCGTCAAACGCCACGCCCCGCGGGTGAACGCCGAGGGCCGCGCGGATCGTCCCCAGACCTTGGAGGCGGCCGTGAGGAACCGCAACGCCGCTGCCGACGCCGGTGCTCGCCAGCTGCTCCCGAGCCCACAAGACCTCGACGATGGCGCTCGGATCCTCCCCGTCGCGGCCCAGGAGCTCGGCGAGCTCGCGAAGCACGCCTACCTTGTCCTGGGCCTTCAACGCGAGGTTCACCCGCCGCGGATCCAGGAGCTCGGCGAGGGTCGGCATGGCGAGCCCTTAGCCCAAGTGCGCCCCCGCCTGCAAGCCCCGCGCAGTTCCTCAGACCCGTGCCCGCTCAGTGCGAGTGCGGCAGCGTCCCGGTCCTCGCCGGCATCGTCGCCCCCACTCAGTGCGAGTGGCGTTTGCGGTGCGTCTCCACGGCCTTGCTGTCGCGCACCTGACGGTCGATCTTGTCCATGCACAGATCGATCGAGGCGTACATATCCTCGGACTCCTCGGTCCCGGCGTAGCGATGACCGTCCGCGTGGACCGCGATGGACACGATGTGCAAGTGACGCTCCTTCGACACAGTCACATCCGCAGTGAGGGGCGAGCGCAGGTACTTTTGTAGGCGGGCGATCTTTTCCGACGCGTAGGCTTTGACACCGTCCGAGGGATCGACGTTACGAAAGCTGAAACTGATGCGCATCGGACCTCCCGTCTGCCCTGGGCGGCAGCTGTGTTGTCAGAAATACTTTTTGCGTTTGGACGAGCTCAGGATACCAAGCATCTCGCGATACTTGGCCACGGTGCGGCGCGCGATCTTGATCCCGTGGGTGTCGCGCAAGATCTCGACGATGGCCTGATCGCTGTAGGGGTTCCGTTCATCCTCGCCGTCGATGATCTTCTTGATCGCCTGCTTGACGCTCTCGGAGGCGATGTCCGCGCGCCCTTCACGCTTGATGGCGCTGTTGAAGAAGAACTTGAGCTCGAAGAGCCCCCGGGGCGTATGCACGTACTTGTTGCTGGTCACGCGCGAGATCGTGCTCTCGTGCATGTCGACGGCCTCGGCGATATCGCGGAGGATCATCGGCTTGAGGTGCTCGATCCCCTTGTCGAAGAAGTCCCGTTGCTTCTCGACGATGCACTCGGTGACCTTGACGATCGTCTTGCGCCGCTGGTCGATGCTCCGAATGAGCCATTGCGCGCTCCGGAGCTTGTTCTGGATGTACTCCTTCGCCTTCGGGTTGTCGGCCATCGCAGCACGATAAAAGCCGCTGATCTTCAGTTTCGGCATCCCGTCGTCGTTCGGCACGACGTAGTACTCGTCACCGACTTTGTGCACGTAGACATCGGGCGTGATGTAGCGAGGCTCCTCGCTGACGTAGTTGCGCCCCGGCCGCGGCTCGAGCTCGGCGATGACCTGCGCCACGTCGTAGATCTCCTCGACGGGGACATCGAGAGCCCTGGCGATCGCGCCGTAGTTGCGCTTCTCGAGGTTGGGGATGTGCTCCTCGATGACCTTCACGACGAGCTCGTCCATGCCGAAGTGCTCGGCCTGGACGAGCAGGCACTCCCGGAGCGAACGACTGCAGACGCCCAGCGGATCGAAGCGCTGCATCATCTTGAGCACTTCTTCGGCGTCCTCCGGATCCAGGCCCACCTCTTCGGCGAGCCGCGGCACGACCTGCTCCTCGGGGACCCCCTCGATGCGCAGATAGCCATGGTCGTCGAGGTTGCCGATGACGAGCGCCCCGAAGCGTTGCTCGTCCTCGACGAAGTCGCCCATCCGCAACTGCCACAGCAGGTGCTCGCTCAGGTCCTCGGCGCGGGAGAGGGTCTGGTCCACCCCTGGGAGCTCGTCGTCGCCTCCGCCGCCGCGGAAGGAGGGCATCGGAGCCTGCAAAGAGTGGTTCTCGAGGTACTGCTCCCAGTCGATCTCGTCCTTCTTGGCCTTGTTCGGATCCTCCGTCGCGGCCTTGTCGTCGGACGCGATCTGCTGGTCGATGGTCGACTCGGCGACCTCGCGGTTGTCCCGCCCGTCGAGGGAATCCTCGAGCACGGGGTTCTCCAGGAGCTCCTCTTGCACCAGCTCCGCCAGCTCCATCCTGGACATCTGCAGCAGCTTGATCGCCTGCTGCAACTGAGGGGTCATGACCAGCTGCTGCGAGAGCCGGAGCTGTTGCTTGATTTCCATGACGCGGAGACCTCGGACGAAGCCTCAGTCTACACGCCCTGGCGACGCAAGCGAAGCCATGCTTTCCACGCCGGCGACCTCGGCGAGGATCTGGCGCAGGGCGCGCATCGGAGCGAAGACGACGAGCGCCGTGCGCTCCTCGTCGGCATCGAGGCGCGCGAGAGCCTCGTCCTGCGCATGGACGAGCCCCCGATGAAGCTGTCCCAGCGCCTCTTGGAGAGGCCCTCGAAGCTCCTGTCGCGGGTCGACCCGCGCGCGGGTGAGAGCCGGACCGAGCGCCTCCTTGGTGAGGTCCGACCGCGGCAAGACCACGCGGAAGAAGTGCTGCAAAGCGCCCGCCAGCACGCCCCGCTGGTAACCCCAAAAGGCCGCCAACGCGGGACGGATGACCGCGCGGGCGCGCTCGTCGAGACCGTCGAGGAGCTCGCGGCCGCGGGCCCCCTCGGAGTCGGCCGCCAAGACCCCTCTGGCGCGCGCCACCAGGCGGCGCTCGCATGCGTCGACCGCCGCGCGGAGCCGCCGCTCGAGCATCTGAACGAGGAACGCCCGGTCCTCCGGGTGCACGCCGTGAGCGGCAAAGCGGTGCGCCCGGGGCTGCACGAAGGCGAGGACCTCGTCGGTGGCCGCGTCGAAGGCGGCCTCGAGGTCTGCGTCGAGAGCACGCAACGCCTCGTCCACAGCCAGCAGTAGGTCCGACGCGCGCGAGAGGAGCGCCTCGCGCGTCGCCGCGATGGCCTGCCGACGAACGGCGCGTTGGCGCCGAAGCTCACGTTCGGTCGCGAGCGCCTTGTCGAGCTCCTCGGCAAGGCGCCCGGCGCAGGCCGCGTGCTTGAGCTGGCGCGCCCGACGAAACACCTCCTCATCGAGGGTCGCCAGCAGCGCGGGGAATCCGCTTCGCGCGTAGGCCTCCTCGTCGCCGGCAACCCGAGCCCGGAGCGCGGCCTTCGCAGAGATCGCGATGGGTCGCACACCAAAGCCCTTCTGCACGACATCGCAGACCCGCTGAACCTCACCCTCCTGGAGGCGATCGATCTTGTTCAGCACCGGGACGACCAGCCTCCCCCATGCGCGGAGCTGGCTGTGCATCCGGGTCTCGGAGTGCTTGCCCGCTTGGGCCGCGTCGAAGACCCAGAGCACAGCGTCGGCGCGGCGAGCGGCCTCCCTCGCGAGGCGCTCGTGCTCGGTGTCCAGCGCGTTCGTACCTGGGGCGTCGAGGATCCAGACGCGCTCCAGAGTCTCGCTGGGCAGAACGATCTCCACGCGGTCGACTCCTTCGGCGCCCGCGGCGTCGCTGCCGAGGGCCTCGACCTCGGCAAGCATCGGACGGAGCGCCTCATAGGTCCCCTCTCGGGTGCGGCCGTCCTTGTAGACGACGCGCACCAGCCGCTCGGCTCCGCCACGCAGCACGTTGAGCGTGGCTGTCGTGGGCACCACCCCCGTCGGCGCGACCTCGGCACCGATGAAGGCGTTGATCCAGGTGGACTTGCCCGCGTTGAACTCGCCGAGCACGCCCAGCAGCAGCGGCCGGTCGAGCTCGTCGCGGAGCGCCCGGGCGCGCCGGGCGACCTCCGCCAGAGCGTGGCGCTCACCGAAATCGGCGACGGCGTCGATCGCCCTGGCGAGGTCGAGCTCCCCGCTCGCCGACCAGAGCGCGCGCAGCGCCTCCCGACGCAGCGCCTCGGCTTCCCCCCGATCGACGGCGCGGCCTGCGGCGGCGAAGGCATCGAGAGCCGCGAGCGCTCCGGGGGCGTCCCCATCGTCCAGCAGCGCCCGCGCGCGCGCCAAATAGGCCCGCGGCTCGTCGCCCTCCGCGGCCCTGCCCTCCACCCAAGCGCGCACCGCCTGGGCCACCGGGTCGCCGGGGGCGGCGCGCTCGAGGGCTCCAACGTAGGCGAGGGCGCGATCCCGCGGCGCGACCCGGGCGGCCGCCCGCAGAAGCTCGACCTCGTCGCCGGCGGCCGCCGCGTACGCTTCTGCCGCGTCCGCATACGCCCCGGATGCCTCGAGCACCTCGGCCAGCACCTGCAGTGCGGGCGAGCCGACTCCCCGGGACACCGCCACGCGCGCCAAGCGCTCGGCCTCGGCGAGGGCTCCACGCGCGAGGGCCTCCCGCGCGAGCGCCACCTGCGCGCTGGGTTCCCCGCTCGCCGCAGCAACCTCGAGGAACACGCGAGCGTCCCGGGGCGCACCGACCTCCGACAGGGCGCGCCCTACCCGCGAGGCTTCTTCGGCGCGGAGCTCCGAAGGGACCAGCTGGCCGGCCGCAGCGCGGGCTCCACCGGGGTCCCCGGCAGCGGCAAGGGCCTCCACGAGCGCGACCTCGAGATCGTGCCGGCCAGGCTCGGCGGACAGGGCCTTGCGGAGCTCCCGCGCCGCGCGGTCCGGGCGCCCCCGACGCCACTCGGCCCACGCCGCGAGGGCGCACGCCTCGGCCAGGGGGGGACCCCCAGCGTCGGCTCGGGCGCGCGCCGCGTCCGCCGCCGCGGCCGCCGCGAGATCCACGCGCCCCTGCCCGAGCGCAACCCGCGCCGTCCAAAGCGCGAGATCTCCATCTTCAGGGGCGAGCTGTCGCGCCTCCTCGAGGGCCGCGAGGGTGCCCTCTTCATCGCCGAGGCCCTGACGGGCCCGAGCCAAACCCACCGCCGCGCGCACGAGCTGAGGCCGCTCCGCCAGCACCTCCAGCAGCAAGCGCTCGGCCTCCTCGAAACGGCCTCCCCCAAGGGCGGCCTCGGCTTCGTCGAGGGCGTCGCGGACCTCGTCGGGGAGAAAGAGGACGTCGTCGAGGAAACGCCCGACGCGGTCGAGGAAGCCCATGACGCCTCGGTGGTGTACCATGAACGCCGATGGGCGCGGAGCCGGCACGCATCGTGGTCGCCGAAGACGACGCATCGACTCGGCGGCAGCTCGGCTCCCTGCTCTCCCGGCGGGGCTATGCGGTACAGCTCGTGGCGTCGGCCACCGCTGCCCTCGAACACGTGCGCCGCGGCGACGTGGACCTGTGCCTCTTCGACGTCATCATGCCGGGTCTCGGAGGTCTGAAAGCCTGCCGGATGGTCAAGTCGATGACCGCGGAGGAGAGCTTCGTCCCCGTCATCTTGTTGACTGCCAAATCGGACCCCGACAGCCGGGTCGAAGGCTTGCGCATCGGCGCCGACGACTACGTGAGCAAGCCCTTCGACGAGCGCGAGCTCGTGGCCCGGGTGGAGAGCATGCTGCGCATCAAGCGCATGCACGACTCCGTGCAGGAGGCCAAGAACCGCCTGGCGGAGCTGGCGATCACCGACGAACTGACGGGCCTGTTCAACTTCCGCTATCTCCACACCCGACTCCACGAAGAATTCAAGCGGGCCGAGCGGTATCGGGACCCCCTCGCCTGCGCGATGATCGACCTCGACGATTTCAAGTCGATCAACGACACCCACGGCCACGACGCCGGAGACGCCGTACTCGCGGAGGTGGCTCGTCGAGTCCGCGAAGTCGTTCGAGAGATCGACGTGGTCACGCGCTACGGCGGCGACGAGCTGCTCCTCATGCTCCCCAACACACACTTCAGCGGTGCGATCACCGTCGCCCATCGGCTGTGGGACGCAATCCGGGACGAGCCCTTCACGCTGCCTTCGAGCGGAAGGCTCCGCTGCAGCGTCAGCATCGGAGTCGCGCTCTACCCGAGCCGAGACATCGGCTCCAAGCAGGAGCTCCTCCGAGCCGCCGACCAGGCGCTCTACCAGGCCAAGCGGGACGGCCGCGACCGCATCTGCGTGTTCCAACACCAGAGCTACATCTACCGGCCGGACCCTCCCTCGTAGCGGCCCCTCGACGACGATGCCGCATCCGAGCTAGGGTCCCCGCGGCATGGCGCTCATCGAGCTACAGGGCGTGGAGAAGCGCTACGGGGAGCTGCAAGCCCTCAAGGACGTGAGCCTGGAGCTGGGCGAGGGGCGCATCGGACTGCTCGGCCCCAACGGGGCGGGCAAGAGCACCCTGCTGAAGATCCTCCTGGGGTTGGTCGAGCACGACCGAGGGATCGTGCGCGTCCTGGACCGGGAGGTCGCCCGCGACCCCTTCGAGGTCCGCGCTCTCATCGGCTACATGCCGGAAGGCGACGCGGTGATGCCCGAGCTGACGGCGCTCCAGTACGCGACCTTCGCGGGCGAGCTGTGCGGCCTGCCCCGCGCCGAGGCCAAAGCCCGCGCGCACCAGGTGCTGCACTACGTCGGGCTGGGGGAGGCGCGCTACCGCCGGCTCGGCTCCTACTCGACCGGCATGAAGCAGCGCGTACGCCTGGCCCAAGCCCTGGTCGGCGACCCGAAACTGCTGCTTCTCGACGAGCCCACCAGCGGCCTCGACCCCCGCGGACGCGACGAAATGCTCCAGCTCATCGTCGACATCCCGCGGCGCACGGGCGCGAGCGTGATCCTCTCGACGCACATCCTGCCGGACGTCGAGAAGGTCTGCGACCAGGTCGTGGTCGTCGCCGAAGGCGAGATCCTGTACGCCGGCGCCCTCGCCCCCCTCGTACGCGCCGACTCGGGCATCTACGAGGTGCGGGGGAAGGGCGACCCGGCCAAGCTCCGCGAGGCCCTCGAGCGTGCCCACTGCGTGGTCGAGATCAACGGCGCCAACCTGGAGGTCCGCGTCCCCGAGGGCCAGGATCAACGCTACATCCTGCGCGCCGCGCGGGACGCGGGGGTCCAGGTTCGGCACGTCGCACCGCTGATCAAGACCCTCGAGCGCGCCTTCCTGCAGACCCTCGAACGAGCCGGCAAGGTCTGAAGGGCCCCGACGAGTACCGAGGCCACGTCTCCTACGGAAGCGACTTCGTGAACACCATGCGGCCGCGGCCAGGGCCCGCATAGTCGGGCTCTTCGCGAGCTTCGAAGCCGAGGGCACGATGGAATGCCACGCTTCCGTCGTTGCCGACCGCCGCGATGGCCTTCATCCGGCGCACTCCCGCAGCACGGCAGCGCTCCTCGAAGCGCTGGTAGAGCGCCTTGCCGACGCCCATGCGCCGGTGCTCGGGCTCGATGCCCACGAGGTGCACGTAGCCCAGGTCGACGGTGATGAAGCCGAGCAAGAAGCCCACGACCTCGCTGTCGTGCTCCGCGATGAGCGCGTGCTCGCCGAACTCGTAGAAGAACATGGGGTCGGCGCGCTGCCCCGAAGGCCCTCCCCACCAGCGGTCGAGCTCCCGCACGAGGAAGTCGTAGTCGGCCTTGCGAATGCCGCGGATGTGGACTCCCTGCGTCATCGCGGACGGCGGTAGCACGAAACCCGACTTGGACGAAAGCCCCGTGGTATGCCCCTTCCGTGAAAGCTGGGACCCACAAGGAGCAGGACGGAGGGCAGACCCGCGCCCCGCTCTTCTGCCCGTTCTGCGGCGAATGCTTCGAAGACGAGACGCGCTGCCCCAGCCACGACCTGCCCCTGGTCCCCTTCGACGCCCTCGGCCGCATGCGCACCCCGCCGGTGCCCGACGAACACGAAGCGGTGGCCCCGCACGACCTGCGCTTCGGGCGCGGCTGGATCGCTGCAGGCGCGCTCCTGGTGTTGGTCGGCTTCCTGCTGCCCTTCGCCACTTCGTCGCAGGGCGCGCGGGTCGCCACGGCCACGGGCCTCCAGGTCGCCTCCCGAGCGGCGCTCAACCTCTGGTTTCTGCCGCTCGTCGCCTTCAGCTGGATCGCCATCCTCGCCCGGCGCCGCACCCCCGCCCAGATGCGTGGCGCGCGCCTCGCCGTCCCCCTGCTCTGCCTGGGAGCCGCCGGCAGCCTCGGTTACAGCTTGTGGCGCATCCACGAGGGCGCCGAACGCATCGCGCGCACCTATGGCCTGAGCGTCGACATCGAGCTGGGCGCGGGCGTGTTCGTCATGGCCGCCGGCGTCGTCCTCGCCTTCGTGGGCGGTTTGCGACTCGGAGCGCTCCCCAAACCCTCGCCCCCTCGCTACCGCACCGACTGAGATGCGGGCCCAGCAAACCGGACCGCGGCGCTTTGCGCCGGCCCCGACGCGGGGTATCCTCACGCGTCCCCGAAACCCCCGCGTTTTCGAGGTTCAACCGTTTCTCGGAGCCACTCCATGACTTATTCCGGGGCCACCCAAGCCCGCGAAGCGCGAGAGGCACTCGGCCAAGCGCTCGAGGTTCTCCAGCAAGACCCGAACATCCCGCCGGACGTGCTGGCGGTGGCGCAGAACATCGCCCAGGCGGTCGGCGCACTCTTCGAAGCCGAGAAGGCCTCGACCGAGCCCGACGGGAAGTCGTCGGTCAAGAGCGCGCTGGGCTCCCTCAGCCAAACCCTCGCGCTGCTGCAGGACGTTCGCAGCCAGCATCAGGGCATCACGGTCGCGACGGAGACGATCGCGAAGGCGATGAACCAGCTCTACCCTCTGACGACGCAGCCGAGCAAGGCGCCGCCCCCGTCGCCAAACGCGATGGCCGCCGCTCAGGCCACCATCGAGAGCGGTCCCCCGCGCGGGATGACCCAGCCCCAGTCGGCGGCCCCAGCGTCCCCGGCGGTCCCTCCCGGCAAGAGCTCCATGGCGCCCCCGAAGGCACCGGCCGGGGACGGCCCCCGCGAGCCCCTCGAGGCCAACATCGGCGCCACCACGGAGTCGAACTTCTACGTGGGCTTCAGCGGCGAGATCGCCGACGGAGGCGTGTTCTTGGCGACGTACGAGGTGCTCCCGCCAGGCACCAAGGTCGATCTGCTGGTGACCCTTCCGGGCAACTTCGAGTTCCGCTGCAAGGGGTGGGTTCGCTTCGTCCGGGACCCCTTCGACCTCAGCCAGGACGGCTCGGAGCCCGGCATGGGCATCCAGTTCGAGTCGCTCGACGCCCAGGCCCGCGAGCTCGTGCTCCGCTTCGTCCGCAAGCGACCGCCGATGTTCTACGACGACTGAACGGTAGCCCACGGACGGGGGTGATTCTCCGCGCGCCGCGCCGCTGGACGGCTGCTATGGTTGGAGGGTGATCCTTCGAAAGGCGGCCCTACGTCCCGTGCCCCCCTACGCGCTCGTGGACAGCCACGTCCTCGAACACCTCGAAGCCTCCCTCGACACGGCAGACGACTCGCTTCAGGACCTGCTCGACCGCAGCTTCACCGAGCTCGATCGACGGCAGGGCGCCCTCGCCGAGTGGCTCGCCGACATCCTCGCTCGGACCCGCGACGAGCTCGTCCAGTCCCTCGGCTACTTCCTGGCCGTCACGGTCTACATGGCTTTTCGCGAGGCCTTCCCCACCCGACTCACCGAGGTCGATCCGAACGGCCTGGGGATCGCGCGCGCGACGCTCTCGGCGGATGAAGAGCTGCGCGCCGCCGACCCCGCCGAGGTCCTCAACAGCGACGACGTCATCGCGCTCACGCAGCCGGCGCTCGTGCAGTACATCCAGCACCACGTCGACGAGGCCCTCGACCAGGGCGAGGGCGAGGTGGACCTCGACGAGCTCGAGCGGGTCTATCGGGCCATCCTCGTGGAAATCATCGCCCTCAGCCACGCCGTCGCCTCGCCGAGCGGCCAGCTCGGCCCTTCCCCGGAGACGCTCGCCTGAGATGCGGCGGCATGTCCGCCGTCCTCCGCGCTGCATCCATGGGCGGCCGCGATCGCCCGGGATGCGGCGGCACGTCCCTCGCGTTGGCCGCTTCGCTGCGCGGCGGATCCGCGGCGCCGGACGACCGACGGTCGCTACTGGCGACCCATGGGGATCCCCGAAACGTAGTCCTCACGGTCCGCCCCCCTGCGGACCGCGACGGATCGCGATGGATCGCGGTCGCGCCCCTGCAGGATGGGCCGGGAAGCTCTCGAAGGTTTTGAGGCGCCATGCGCGATGGGTAACGCATGCGGAGAGCCATCGGGCTACCGTTCCGGCAGCGGCAGCGCCGGTAAGTCGAGCGCCCTGGAACGGACGAAGCCGCGCCGCACGCCGCTCAGGGTCTCGAGCATCGCCCGGTCGATCCACGGCACTGAAGCCGCCGCCGACAGGCCGAGATCCCGCACCCAGCCCAGAGCCACCCCATCGCTCTGGAAGAAGGGGGTCAGCCAGCGGTTGATGCGCTGGTAGAACCCCAAGTGAGCCCGGCGCGCGGCCTGGTAGCGCTCCAAGCCCTCGGCGAGATCGGTCCCTTCCTCCAAGGCCTCGGCGAGGGCCATCGCGTCGAGGAGCGCGAGGTTGCTCCCCTGACCGAGCTGCGGGCTCATGGCATGGGCGGCGTCGCCGATGACAACCACGGGGACGCCGCGATCGAGCGCATACCACCGGCGCATCCGCACGTCGCGGTACGATGCGAAGAGCAGCTGCTCGGGCTCCTCGATCTGCGCGACGAGGGGCTCGGCGCGCGGCTCCATCCGACAGACCCAGTCGCGGAACAAGTGGAGGCCGACGAAGCGCAAACGGCGCTTGAGGACAGGGACGCGCGAGCCACGCACACTCCAGAACAGGCTCGTCAGGTTGACGTCCCTGGCGGGCGCCTGACCGGTCGGGAGCAGCCCGAACATACGGCGGGTGCCGTCGACGAGCTGCAGCAGCTCGCGCTGGAAGAGCGCGGCCGGATCGGCGGCGACGAACCAGAGCGCACCCCACGGGTAGGGCACGTCGCGAGCCTCGGGGAAGAGCGCCGCGCGGAGCTCCGAACGCGCGCCGTCGGCGACGACGACGAGCTCGTGCGGCCCATGCAACCGGCCGCGGTCGTCCACGAGGCGCCGGCCGTCGAGGGCCACGACGCGGCAGCCGAGCACGACCTCGACGCCCGCAGGCTGCAGCGCGTCGAAGAGAGCCTGGAAGAGCACCCCCCGGTGGAGCCCGAGCCCGTAGAGGTCGCCGCGCAACCGGGCGTAGGCGAGCTCGAAGAGCGGACGGCCATCCCCGGTGCGGCACCGCAAGGCATCGATGACGGCCCCTCGAGCGAGCACCCTGGCGAGCGGTGCTTTCGACGCACCGTCCCCGCCGTCGCCCACTCCGGCGAGGGCACGCTCCAGGCGCGCGAGGACGAGCATCCCCGAGGGCTGCAGCAGGATCCCCGCGCCGACGGGCGCCGGGTCCGCGACGGCCTCGTAGACGGTGACGCGGTGCCCCAGGCGCGTGAGGAAAAGCGCCGCCGCCGAGCCAGCATAGCCCGCCCCTACGACCGCGACGTCCGCCGGCCCCACCTACCCCTCGTTCTCACCCAGCACGGCGTCCTCACCGAGCGCGGCCTCGACCTCGGCCATGGCCTCCTCCAGCGCGCGGGCCTCGAGGTCCTCGACTCGAGCCCGCACCGCCGGCCCTTCCAACGCGCGGAGCTCGCGGAACTCGTACTGGACGCGGCCATCCGGGGTGATCTCGGCACTCACTCGGGACCCGTCCGCGAGCGCCGTAAGAGTGGCGTCGGCGTCGTCCGAGCTCATCCCTAGCTCGCGGACGAGGTCGGTCACGGTGAGGACCCCGCCCTTCGCGGCGGCCAGCTCGAACACGCGCCGCTGGCGCCCATCGGCTTCGGCCTGGTCGGCGCCACGGCGAGCCCGCGAAGCGCCACGGAGGGCGAGGGCGCCGACCCCGACGCCGAGTCCACCGAGGACGGCCGCCGTCAGCAAGCCGGCGCCGCCCGCACCGAGGAGCGCCACCGCGCCCGCAGCCGCGAGCACGCCCCCGGCCACCGAGACGATGCCCAGCAGCCGCAGCCCCACCGAAGCGCCGCGGGCCAGGGCCGCGCGATCCCCGCCCGCGGCACCCTCGAAAACCGTGGTGCCCGGCTTCTTCTCGCGCGGCCGGCCGCAGGCGACGCAGACGTAACCGCCGTCACCGGGCCGGATCGCCGCCAATCCGTGGCAATGGGGGCAGCGGTTGTCCTCGCCCCACACAGCGCCGCACGCCACGCAGCGATCCACCCCCGGCACCAACGCCGTGTCGCAGACAGAGCAAGTCGTGGGCGCGGACTCAGTCACGTCTTCGCACGCAGCGATCTCAGCTCAGCTCTCGCCGAGGAGCTGGTTCATGGAGGCCTCGTCGGCGGGCGTGAACGGGTAGCGATCGAATTCTTCGCTCGTCACCCAGCGGTAGTCCTGCACGGCGCAGCACTCCAGCTCTTCGCTTCCGAGCTCGCACTGATAGAGGTAGAGGTCAACGGTGTAGCGCTCGTAGGGATGGGAGACGAAAGAGATCAGCTCGCCGACCTCGACGCTCGCCCCCAGCCGCTCCTGCATCTCCCGGCGGAGCGCCTCCCCATCGGTCTCG
This sequence comes from Polyangiaceae bacterium, assembly GCA_027009115.1. Taxonomy (GTDB): domain Bacteria; phylum Myxococcota_A; class Polyangia; order Polyangiales; family Houyiibacteriaceae; genus JALVDI01. Next base: position 29,807 of record JALVDI010000044.1, read on the forward strand.
CGCTCTTCCACCCGACCGCCCGGGAATTCCCATAGATGCGGCAGCACCGCGTTGGCGCGCCGTTGCGTGATCAGGTAGCGCCCGTCTCGCTCGACGACGGCGGCCACGACTCGGATGGTCTTCCGCGGCTCCTCGGACACAGTGAGAGGGTATACAACGTCGAGCGGCTCCGGTGCCAGCGATGCGCATCCTCTACTTCGGTATTCCTCTCGGGGCGCTCGCCCTCGCCCGCGCGGGCTTCCCACCGGCGGCGGCGGTCGTGGGCCCTCTCGACCTGCCCGGCCGTCGCCGGCTGAGGCGCACCCTCCCACGCGCGCTTCTGCTCGGGCTGCCAAACCTCGACGTCCCCGAGGTCCAGGCCACCCTGCGATCCACCGAGCCCGATCTGGTGCTGAGCTTCTTCTGGCCTCGGCGCATCCCCGCCGAGGTCCTCGGCTGGGCACCCGCCCTCGGCACACACCCGAGCCTGCTGCCGCGCTGGCGTGGGCCCGACCCTTACTACTGGGCCATCGCCGCCGGGGACACCAAGACCGGCGTCACGCTCCACCGCCTCGGATCGGAGTACGACACGGGCCCGATCGTCGCGCAGACCTCCGTCGCCATCGAGCCCGACGACGACGCCTGGAGCCTCGCCAAGCGACTGGACCGCCCCGCCTTGGCGCTGTTGATCGACGCGGCGCGGCGCCGCGCGCAGGGCGACCCGCTGCTCGGAACACCCCAGGATCCGGCGGGCGTCACCTGGGCGCCGGTGCCCCGGGCCGAGGACTTGGCCATCGACTGGCGCCAGCCCGCCGAGACCATCGCGCGCCGGGTCCGGGCCGCGGCGCCGCGGCCGGGAGCCACCGCACAGCTCGGAGGCGCCGTCGTGCGGGTGCTGCGGGTCGCCCTCGCCCGCGAGACGCCCCCACCGGGGCTGATGCCCGCGGAGGCCTGGCGCGGCGCCGAGGGTTGGTGCGTGCGCTGCGGCGCCGGCGCTTTGCGACTGCTCGACGTGCGTGACGACGACGACCGCCCCCTCGACCCTTCGGCTCAGTTGGCGGGGTATTGACGGACGACGTCTCGCATCGGGCGCTCGATCGCGACGACGGGGCTGGTCACGAGGTCGCGGCCGTTCGCCGAAAAGAAGAGCGACTCGCCGACGCCGGGCTCCCCGTCGTTCGGGCGAACGGCACCGGAGTCGAAGAAACGTAGACCGCCGGAGACGCGGCTGCGGAGCGCGAGGTGTCCGCGGACCCAGGCCCCGGTGCGGCGGTCCCGGACGCCGACGCAGACGTTGCGGCGGACGTGATACTCCGTGTTGCGCGTGACATAGACCCGGTGGATGCGGCGGTCGGTACCAACGTAGGCCATCGTTCCTCCTCGGGCCCTGGGGCCCAGACCCGTTGAACCTACATGTCGGACTTAATCCCACCAAAAAACGCGCAGAGCACCGGGCCCTTCGTGGCGGCGCTGCGCCCCGACAACTTCACGGCGGCTCAGCGCACGCCGTGGGGCGGCCGCCGAATCGTCGAGGAGCTCAAGGCAGGCCTCGGCCTCGTGCAGGCCGGGCCCGTCGGCGAGTCTTGGGAGATCAGCGTCAGCGAACTGCCGAGCGTCACCCGGGAGGACGGCACACCCCTGCCGACCCTGCTGGCCGCAGACCCGGACCACTGGCTCGGGCCCACCGAAGCGCCCCTGGGCGCCACGCGGCTGCTCGTCAAGCTGCTCGACGCCGCCGAGCCCCTCTCGGTGCAGATCCACCCCGCGGACGACGACCCGGCCCTCGGACCCGACGAAGGGGGCAAGCCCGAGGCCTGGTACGTGCTCCACGCCGAGGACGGCGCGGGGATCTTCCTGGGGCTGCGGGTGGGGGTCACCGAGCGGGACGTCACGCGGTGTCTGGACGAAGGCGGGGACGTTTCGGCGCTGCTCCGCTTCGTCGAGGTCGAGCCCGGCGACTTCTTCGCCATCGACCCGGGGACACCCCACGCAGTCGGCGCCGGCCTGACGCTCCTCGAACCGCAACGGGTGATCCCTGGCCGCCGAGGAGTCACCTACCGCTACTGGGACTGGAACCGGCGCTACGATGCGGAGGGACGCCCCGCGCCCGATGGGGTCCTCCGACCGCTGCACCGTGAGCGGGCCCTGGCCGTGACCGACTGGGGCCGCGATTGGGAGCGCTGGCTCGGGCGCGCGCGGCGGCGGCTCGGTGTCCCGCAGAGGGACGTACCCGCGACCCTCGAACCTATCGTCGAGGGCACGCTCGGCGCGTCGCGGTGGACCGGCACCGGCTCGGCGAGCTTGCCGCCAGGCGGACGGCTCCGCGGCATCACCGTGGTCCAGGGCGAGCTCGAGCTCGATGGCGTGCACCTGCGGCAGGGCGAGAGCGCGGTGGTGGCGGCCGCAGCGCCCGCCCTGCCTGCTCGGCTGCGGCGCGCGCACGCCCTCATCAGCTGGATCCCCTGAGGGGCGCCCTTGACCGATGCGTCGCTCTGGACAAGGGTCCCGAGCGCATGGCCAGCCGCCCCCAGCCGCGCGTCTCCATCATCATCCCCGTCTACAACGAGGAGGCGATCCTTCAATCCGCCGTCGTCGATCTCATCGACCGGCTTCAAGAGTTCGACTGGCCCTACGAGCTGATCCTCGCCGAGAACGGGTCGAGCGATCGGACCGTCGAGATCGCCGAGCAGCTGAGCGAGCGCTTCGGCCAGGTGGTCGTCCGTAGCCTCGGCGAGCCGAATTACGGCAAGGCGCTCAAGGAAGGCATCCTGGCGGCGAACGGCGAGTTCGTTCTCTGCGACGAGATCGACCTCTGCGACACGGACTTCTACCGGCGCGCCCTGGCGCTGCTCGAAGCCAACGAGGCGGAGCTGGTGGTCGGCTCCAAGGTGATGGCGGGCGCGAGCGACGAGCGGCCCATCTTGCGGCACACCGCCACCATCATTCTCAACGGGATGCTCCGCGTGGCGGTGGGCTTCAAAGGCACCGACACGCACGGCCTCAAGGCCTTCCGGCGCGCTCCCCTCGTGGACATCGCCCGCCAATGCCTGGTCGACAAGGACCTCTTCGCCAGCGAGTTCGTCATCCGCGCCGAGCGCGCTGGGATCCGCATCAAGGAGATCCCCATCCGCGTCCTGGAGAAGCGCCCACCCTCGGTGCACCTCTTTCGGCGGGTCCCCAACGTCCTCAAGAACATGGCCAAACTCTTCGTCGCCATCCGCGTCAAGGGCTGACCGGTGGCGGGCGATCGGCTCGCGGCGATCTCGGTCGATCTCGACGAGGTCGACTGCTACACGGCCATCCACGGCCTGCCGCCCCTTGAAGGCGACGCCGCCCACGCCATCTATCGGCGGGCGCTGCCGCGACTGAAGGCGCTCTTCGAAGAGCTCGGCGTCCCTGCCACGTTCTTCGTCATCGGCCGCGACGCCACGACGGACAACGCTCCGACGTTGCGCGCCTTGCATGAGACCGGCCACGAGCTCGCCAACCACTCCCTCAACCACCGTTACGACCTCTCGCGCCGCGATCCGGACACGATGCGACGCGAGGTCGAAGGGGGCGCGGAACGCATCGCGCGAGCTGCCGGCGTGCGACCCGTCGGGTTCCGCGCCCCCGGATACACGATCAACGACACCCTCTTCGACGTCCTCGAGGACCTCGGCGTCGGCTACGACTCGAGCGTCTTCCCATGCCCCCCCTACTACGCTGCCAAGGCCGCGGCGATCGCCACGTACGGCGCGCGCGCCCGGCTGGGGCGAGGGCGAGAGAGCGCGAGCGTCCTCGACCACCCACGCGTCCTCACGGCGCCCGCCGACCCCTACCGGCGCGGCCGTCCCTTCTCGAACCCCGGGCGAGGGCTGCGCGAGTTACCCATCGGCGTCACCCGCGGGCTGCGTCTCCCCTACATCGGCACCTCCGTGGTGCTCGCCGGGGAACGCGGCGCCGACCTGCTGACGCGGCAAATCGTTGGGCGACCGCTGGTCAACCTCGAGCTCCACGGCATCGACCTGGCGGACGCGGAGCTCGACGGCCTCGTCTCGCTCCGTCCCTACCAGCCCGATCTGCGCAAGAGCGCCGCCTTCAAGGAGCGCAGCTTGCGGGCCGCCATCGGGCGCCTCCGCGCCTCGGGCTATCGCTTCGTGACCCTCGCGCAGGCCGCCGAGGCGCTTCTATGAAGACCGCCTTCGTGACCGGCGGCAGCGGGTACGTCGGACGGAACCTGCTGCGGCGCCTGGCGGAGGAAGGTGTCGTCACGCGAGCGCTCGCGCGCTCGGAGCAGGCCGCCGCGACGGTCGAAGCGCTCGGTGCGCAGCCGCTGCGAGGCTCTCTCTCGGAGGCCGACGCCCTACGGCGCGGCGCCGAAGGATGCGAGGTGGTCTTCCACTGCGCCGCCAAGGTCGACGAGTGGGGGCCGAGCACGGAGTACGACGAGATCAACGTCGAGGGCACGCGCCGCGTCGTCGAGGCCGCGGCCCTCGCTGGCGCGAAACGGTTGGTCCACGTCAGCACCGAGGCGGTCCTCGCCGGCGGCCCGCCGCTGATCGGAGTGGACGAACGCACGCCGCTGCCGCCCAAACCCGCCGGCGACTACGCGCGCACGAAGGGCCTCGCGGAGGCCATCGTCCGCGAAGCCCAGGTCCCGTCGGTCATCGTGCGACCGCGCTTCGTGTGGGGAGGGGACGACACGACCCTCATCCCAACCTTCGCTCGGGCCGCGCGCGAAGGCCGCTTCGCGTGGATCGGCGACGGGATGCACCTGACGAGCACTTGCCACGTGCGCAACCTGAGCGAAGCCCTATGGCTCGCCGGCACCCACCCGGACGCCCAGGGCGTCTACTTCGTCACCGATGGGGAGCCTGTCCCGCTCCGACCTTTCCTGACGGCGATGATGGCCACCGCAGGAGTCACCTTGCCCTCCCGCACGCTCCCGCACGCCCTCGCCGTCGTCGTCGCAGCGGTCGGCGAGCCCCTGTGGCGCGCTCTGCCCCTTCCCGGCAAACCGCCGCTGACGCGCCTCGCGCTGATCCTCGTCGGTCAGGAGGTGACCATCGACGATCGGCGCATCCGCGAGGAGCTCGGTTTTCGAAACGTCGTCGAACGCGAGGAAGGTCTGGCGCGCCTCGCCGCCATCCAAGCCGAGCTGAGCCGACACCTCGCGTAGCCATGCTATAGGGGCCCTCCGTGTCCGAGCCACGCATCGCCGAGCGCGACATCGAGGCGGCCAGCCGCGCCACTGCCGGCGCCTCACCTCAGATGTGCGCGCTCGCCCTCGACATCCTCTCGCGTCAGGGAGAGGCCCAACTCCTGTTCGCGGGCAAGGACTACGTGCGCACCCGAGCCAAGGAACACGCCGTCGCGGAGGACGCCCAGATCGCCGGCATGGACCTGCTCGCGGTGCTCGAGCGCGGACCTTCCACCGCCAAGGAGCACGCCGTCGTCGCCGCCCTCGCCGTCCGCGGGCTCAGGGCGCACCTCGACGACGAGGACCGACTGGCGCGCTTCGTGCGCCACGCCGACTGGCTGACCTTCGCGACACCCTACGCGATCTATGCTTTCGTCGAACCGATCCTCGGGGACGAGGCCCAGGCCGTCTGGCGGCAAGTCGCCCAGGCGCCCGTCCCACCCGGCCCGCGAGGGGCGGCGATCGCGGCCCTGCGGCGGGCGGTCCTCCCCGGAGCCTTCGCCCCGGACGACGAGACCGGCAGCTCCGACCTACGCCTGAGCGGTCGGCTGGGGACGATCCCTCCGGGTGGGCTCCGCGGTGCGCTGCGCCTGCTGAGTGGGTGGGCCCTCCTTCAATGGCTCGGGCGCCTCCTCGCCTGGACCGTCGGCGCACGGCGAGAAGGCGAGCTCGCCATCGACCGCGGCGCCCTCCGCTTCGCCGGCCGCACGACGCTCCTGGGGCGGGTCGTCCGCGAACGCGTCGAGCGCTTCTCCCCTGCAGCGCTCGCGTCCGCGGGGCGCACGACCCGCTACCCGGCGCTGCCCCTCCTGGCCGGTGCGCTGGCCTTCGCCTTGGGCGTCCTCGCCGGTGCGGTCTTCCTCTTCGAGGGGCTTTGGTCCGGCGAGACCGTGTTGCTGGTCGTGGGCGCCGGCCTCGTCCTGGCCGGGGCCGGGCTCGACCTCGCCCTCGCGGTGCTCACCCCCGCGAGCCGGCACCAGGTGAGCGTCGAGGTCGCCCTCCTTCCGCGACGCAGGATCCGTCTGGTGGGCGTCGACGAAGAACGGACCGTCGTCTTCCTGGAAGCCCTCGAGCGTTGGCTCCGCCCAGCCCGCTGAGCCGAACTCAGCGCGACGCCGCGAAGGCCCCGAGCTCCGCCAGAAGCGCCTCGAGCTGCCCGGGGGAGAGCGCCCCGTCGACGGAGACCGTGTCGCCCTCGGACGCCAGCTCCAACGCCTGCAGCGCCGCCCCGAGCGTACCGTCGGACGCCTCCTCGACCGCCGCGGCGCGGCGCTCGCGCAGCCAGCTCTCGACCTGCGCGGCGCGCCCCCTCTGTGTGTACCGAAGCCGGAGCCGTAGACCCAGACCCTCGCCGAGACGCGCGCCAAAGGCCAGCGTGCGGAGGTCCCGCAGCGGTGCCCGAAGGAGCGCCCCGAAGCCCACGCCCCGGTCAAAGAGGCGCCGCCACGAGCTCGGCACGCGCGCCACGAAGGCCAAGTCCGTCCCCGCGCGCACGGACTCCCAGGCGGCCACGAGCTCCCCATCGGCGAGCAGCGAGGGCTCCCCACGCACCGTCCGAACGACCTGTGCGACGGCCTCCTCGAGGCCAAAGATCGCGCCGTCGCCCACAAAGGCGATCCGCGACTCGCCCCGGCGCCCGGCCACCGCGGGCACGCCCTCGACCTCCGTACGCCGAAGCCCGCCTCCCTGCGACTCCACGACCTCGCGCATGCAGGCCCCGAGCGAATCGTGATCGAAGGCGCCGCGAGCAGCGAAGACCACGTGATCGAGGGAGCGCGTCTCGGCACCGAGCACGAACACCATCATCTCGTCGAGCGCCGCCGCCGGGTCGAAGCCGCACTGCTCGCGCAGACGCCGCAAGCCGCGATCGCCGCCGCGATCCGTCACCAGCGTTCGCCAGAGAGGCGAAGCGAGCAGCGCCGCTGGGTCGACGCGCGCGACCGCGACGGAACCCGCCGGCGCGTTGGCCAGCACCTGCGGACGGAGCCGCGGAGGGCGCGCGCGCCAGTACGCGACCGCGGCCAATACGGAGAGGAGCACGACGATCGGAACCCACGGGACGCGCTGCCGTTTCACGGGAGCACACCCTAGCAGCGCGTGCTATCGCCCGACATGCCCTGGCGAACGATGACGCTGCGAGGCAAGCCCGTGCTGGCGCGCTGCGACGCCTCGGGCGCGCTGACGGTCGACGGAGGACGCGTCGAGATTCGGTACGGGAGGACCAGCCCGAAAGCCTACCGGGCGGCGCCACGGAACCTCCAACCGGCGGCCGACGCGACCGTCTTCCCCGACGACCATTGCGTGCAAGCCACGGCGCCGAACCCCAGGGGACCGAGGCGAAAGAAGGCGCCCTCACCCAAGGAGTCCGCCGCCCCGCCGACGACCGCGAGGGAAGGCGAGGCGCTCGGCTACTGCGACGGAGCATGCAGCGGCAACCCAGGGCCCGCAGGCATCGGCGCAGTCCTGCTTTGGGACGACGAGCGCCTCGTGCTCAGCGAGTACCTGGGACGCGCCACCAACAACATCGCCGAGCTCACGGCCATCGAGCGCCTCGTGGACAAGGCTCCACGAGGCCGGCCACTGCACATCTACACCGACTCGACCTACAGCATCGGCGTCCTCACCCGCGGGTGGCGCGCCAAGAAGAACCAGGAGCTCGTCGCCCGGGTCAAAGCCGCCCTTGCCGAGCACGGCGATGTCGCGCTCCACCACGTCCGCGGACACGCCGGCGCCGAGCTCAACGAGCTCGCCGATCAGCTCGCCGTGCAGGCCGTCGAGTCCCGCAAGAGCACGGGCTGGCTCCGCGCTTGAGGCCCGTCTCAAGATCCCTCGGCGTCGCTGTGCGGCCTGCGCGCCTCTGCCGCCACCTCTCCCCTCAAGAATGCTCCCCTCGCCTCGCGGATGCGCCAGCGGTCCCGCGTCCACGGATCGATCGACCTTCGCTGTTGCGATGGGCTGTAGCCGTCCGCCCCAGCACCAACCGTGGCGAATCGCGGTCGGGTGCAAGCCCCCGCATGAAGCAGCCGGCCGTGAACATCCCGGAGGCGCACGGAGAGGCGCTTCGACGGAGGGTTCGCGGTGCACGACGAGCCTCGGCGCCGCACAGCCAGCGTGTGCTTCGTGGTAAACCCGCCCCATGGAGCAGCCTGCCGCCGCGCCGCGCCGCGCCATCCCGCCATGGCTCTTGGCGGTGGCGGCCGTCGCCGTCGTGGGGTGGCTGCTCTTCGCGCTCCGCGCGGTCCTGACACCGATCTTCTTCGCCTTCCTGATCGCGTACATGCTCGACCCGATCGTCGATCGGCTCGAAACGCTCAGGCTGCCTCGGGCCGCGGCGATCACCGTGCTGCTGGCGCTCGTGCTCGGGAGCCTCGGGGTGCTCCTGCTGCTCGTCCTGCCCAGCGTGCTCAGTGACATCGCCGACGTCTTCCGGGAGCTTCCACTGGCGGCGCAACGCCTGCGGCGGCAGTGGGAGCCGATCCTCGCGAGCTACGGGGTACCCGTACCTCACTCGCTCTCGGAGGCCCTGGAGCAGCTCTCGTCCGACACCCAAGACCTCGCGCGCCAGGCAGTCGCGCCCGCCGCCGCTGCCATCCGTGGAATCGTCGGAGGCACAGCCAACGCGGTCGCCGCGGTCGTCGGACTGTTGGTCGTGCCGGTCTTCTCGTTCTACCTGCTCTACGACTTCGATCGCATGATCGCCGCCCTCGGCGACCTCGTGCCCCTCCGGTACCGGCGGACGGTCTTCCAGCTCGCCGCCGAAGTCGACGAGGTCGTCGGCCAGTGGGTCCGAGGTCAGGTCGTCGTGATGCTCTGCCTGACCGCGCTCTACGCCGTGGGCTACTCGATCTTGGGCGTGCGACTGGCGATCCCCATCGCGCTCGTCGCCGGCCTCCTCTCCTTCATCCCCTACCTCGGCGGCGGCCTCGCCCTCGGGCTGGCGCTCGCGATGTGCGCCTTCGACTTCCAGGGATGGAAGCAAGTCGGCGGAGTCGTCGGCGTCTACGCGGCCGTCCAGGTCCTCGAAGGCTTCGTGATCACGCCGAAGGTCGTCGGCGAGAAGGTGGGCCTCAGCGCGGTCTGGGTCCTCTTCGCGCTCATGGTCGCCGGCGAAGTCTTCGGTTTCCTCGGCGTGCTCCTCGCGGTCCCCGGGGCCGCCGTCTGCAAGATCTTCATCGTCCGCGCGATCGAGGCCTACCGGCGCAGCGAGCTCTATCTTCGCCCGGCCGCCGAACCCCAGGCAGAGGACACCACCAACGAAGAGTCGCCGCCGAAGAACCATCCCCTCCGCGCGGGCGACGGGACCGCCGAGCCCGCCGATCCTGGGCACGCCCCGGCCGCAGACCGCACCGGGGAACGCGGCGCCGAAGCCGAGGAGGCCGAGGAAGGGCCGAGGGCAGCGGATCTGCCGGCCACGGAAAGCACGGACGAGGCCGCCGACGGCCCCTCCAACGCAACGGACGACGCGACCGACACCGATGCGACCGACACCGACGCGACCGACACCGACGCGACCGACACCGACGCGACCGACACCGACGCGACCGACACCGAGCCGGACGACACCGACGCGACCGACACGGATCGGACAGCTTCCCACTGACGCGCCCGCTCCGAAGCTGGGCCGAACCACGGGACCCCTCGATCGGCGCCCCCGCGCTCAACAGAGTTTGGTAGCGTTGCGCCCAGCCATGCTGAAGATCGACTTCTACGTTCAGCACCTGATGCGTCACAACGCCACGGGCGTCGAGCTCGTCTCGGGCAAGCCCGTCAAGTTCCTCTTCCCGACCGGCGATCGGCAGTCCAACAAGCCCATCGAGCACGCTCAGGTCGTCCAGCTCGTGCAAGAGGCCGCCTCACCGGCCGCCCTCGAAGCGCTGCGTGCGTCGGGTGCCGCGGAGTTCCTGCACAAGTCGTCGGCTGGCCTCGACGTACGGGTCCAGCTCTTCGCCGCGGCGCCCGGTACGTGGAAAGTGCGCCTGCTTCCGTCCGCGGACGAGACCCCACCGCGCGCCAGCCTCCCCGACGCCGCGCCCGCCGCTTCCGGCCAGGCGGCGAAGCCGGCCGCCAGGGGCGCCCCCCCTCAGGTCGAGTCGGTCCCCGGCGAGCCCGCGATCAACCGCTACCTTCGCCAGCTCGTGGCCATGGGCGGCTCGGACCTGCACTTGAGCTCGGATGTCCCGCCGATGCTTCGGGTCGACGGAACCATGAAGAAGATGGATCCGACGGCCCCGCCGCTCACCCCCGACGAGCTTCTCCGGATGCTCATGGAGATCACCCCGGCGCCCAACAAGGAAGAGTACGAGCGCACGAACGACACCGATTTCGCGCACACCATCGAAGGCGTGGCGCGGTTTCGAGCCAACGTCTTCACCGATCGCAAGGGGCCCGGCGCCGTCTTTCGCCAGATCCCGTTCGACATCCTCAGCGTCGAGCAGATCGGCATTCCCGAAAAGGTCCTCGACCTCTGCTGGCTCTCCAAGGGCCTCGTCCTGGTCACCGGCCCGACAGGCAGCGGCAAGTCGACGACCCTGGCGACACTCATCGACTACATCAACGACAACCGCGAAGAGCACATCATCACGATCGAAGACCCGATCGAGTTCGTGCACGACAACAAGAAATGCCTGGTCAACCAGCGCGAGATCGGGACCCACACCGACTCCTTCAAGAAGGCCCTGCGTGCGGCGCTCCGCGAGGATCCGGACATCGTGCTCGTCGGTGAGATGCGCGACCTCGAGACCATCGCCATCGCCATCGAAACCGCAGAGACGGGCCACCTCGTGTTCGGGACACTCCACACGACGACGGCCCCGAGCACCGTCGACCGCATCATCGACCAGTTCCCTCCGGACCAACAGGAGCAGATCCGCGTCATGCTCTCGGAGTCGCTCCGCGGGGTCATCTCCCAGGTTCTCTGCAAGAAGAAAGGCGGCGGTCGCGTCGCCGGCTACGAGGTCCTCATCTCCAACTCCGCCGTCTCCAACCTCATCCGCGAGGGGAAGACCTACCAGCTCAAGAGCGTCATGCAGACCGGCAAGCGGCTGGGCATGCAGACGATGAACGACTGCCTCCTCGAGCACGTGAAGGCCGGACGCGTCGCCCCCGAAGAGGCCTACATCAAATCGAACGACAAAGCCCTGCTCAAGCAGGCCTTCAAGCAGAACAACATCCCGCTCAACCTCGGCGGCGAGGAGTGAGCGTGCCGCGCCTGCACGGGCCGCGCCCATGTGGATCGTAGGCGTCGACGAGAATGGACTCGGTCCGCGCCTCGGCCCCCTCGTAGCCACCGCCCTCACCGTCGAGGTCGATCGCTACGACGCGAGCGCGCTGGACGCCGCCGGGGCGGCGCTGAAGCTCGGCGATAGCAAGCGAACCAGCGGCTTTGGACGCATGGCCCGCGCCGAAGCCCTGACCTTGGCGCTCGCCGAAGCCACCGGAGCGAAGGTCCCAGGCGACGCCGACGCCCTATTCGAGATCGTGGGCCTCGACCGCGTCGAGACGCTCCGCGCCCGCTGCCCCGACGACAGGACCGCGCAGCAGTGCTGGACGCCGCTGGCGCTCCCCGCCTTTGGCGGCGAGTTGGCCCACGGCCGCGCGCTCCTGAGCGCTCTGCGCGAGGAAGGGGTCCACGTGCGGCGTGTGCGCTCCGCGCTCGCCTGCGCCGGCTCCCTCAACGCCGCGCTCGCCGCTGGCTCGTCGAAGCTGCGGGTCGACCTCGCCCTCTTCGAGCGGCTGATCTTGGACGCCCGCGAGGCAAGCCCCGAAGACGTCACCGCACTCTGCGGCATGGTCGGAGGGATCCGCCGCTACGGCGACTACTTCACCCGACTCCCCTCCGCCGAGGTGCTCGCTGAGGTCAAAGGCGCGAGCCGCTATCGCGTGCCCGGCATCGGCCACGTGAGCTTCGAAGTGAAGGCCGACGATCGACACCTCCCCGTCGGTTTGGCGTCGATGGTCGGCAAGTACATCCGCGAGCTGAGCATGGCGCGTCTGGTCGCCTTCTACCGAGCCCAGGCACCCGAACTGCCCCGCGCGAGCGGGTACCACGACAAGGTCACCGGCCGCTTCGTCGAAGGCAGCCGCGCGCTACGGCGGCGCCTTGCCATCGCGCCGGCCTGCTTCGAGCGGCGCGGGTGATGGGTCGCCCCCAGGCCTCTCCCTGCACGGCGATACGCGACGCTCGGTCCTGACGGTCCACCTCCCTATCGACCGTGATGGATCGCGGTCGCCAGGGCGCATGATGCACGCGTAGCGAGGAGGTCTCGAAGGTTTTCGCGGCCGGATGCGCAGGACACCTGCTTCCGGGCGTGAATGCACGGAAAGGTACGGAGGCACGGGCTGCGGAGGCGGGCTGCCGAGCAACCGACCGAGCTTCCTGTCGACAAGGCGGACGAACCACACGACAGGAGGCCCCGAATGCCTGGAACCGATCCCATCGTTGCTGCGAACCCCGCCCCTCGAACCAACCACATCCCATCCTCCCCGCCCACCGGCAGCTCTCCCCAGCCGCCGAGCGCGGCGGAGGTTCGCGACGAGGCGACCGCAGCTCTGACGGCGCTCCAGCACCGCCGCTCCCGGGCCCCGATGTCGCCCGAGAGCGCGATGACGCGCATCGCCACCGTGTTCGAGGCTGGCCAAGAAGAGGGGCACGCCCTGCGGAGCGTGCGCAAAGCCCTGGACGACAACCCCCGCCTGCTCCGGACCCTCGCAGCCATCCCCGAAGACAGGCTCCTGAGCACCCTCCGCGACAAGGTCGGCGTTTGGGACGGGGGCGCCCTGGCCGAAGAGATCAAGGACCACATCCGGGCCAGGCTCATCGACTCGGTGCGCCAGGACGCGTTCCGTCGCGTCGACCAGCAGATCGGCACCCTACAGCGCGCGCGCGCGGAGCTCACGGCGCGGCTGCCCGAGATGGACGCGGGGGAACAGGCGCAGGCGCAGGCCGCGCTCGCCATCCTCGATCGGGGGATCGAGGGCTACCGCGGGCTCAAGGCACGCCTCTACGGCAATCGCTGGTCGCTCGGCGACTTCCAACGCGCCGGGGAGCGCGCCATGCTCTCCAACGGCTTCGCGGCGCGCGGGGTGGCCTGGGAGCTGCTCACCGAGAGCGACCGCACCGCGGACTACGCCCACGCCGGCGAGGCAGGGATTCACCTGCTGGTCGACGGCATCGAGCTCGGCCACCTCGCCCACACCTTCGGAGCAGCGTCGGTCGGCGCCGTCCTGGGCGTCGCCGCGCTCGGCATCGCGGCGGGCATGTACATCCACCACGCCGCCGCCGAGATTCACGCCCACGACGTCGCGCTGGGTCGTAGGCTAGGGCTCTGACATGTTCGATCTGTCACCGCTGTGGAGCATTCGGCTCGTCGCCCTCCTGCTGTGGCTTCTCTTCGTCGTCCTCTTCGTCTCGAAGGAGCTACGTCGCCGGCGCAAGCGACGGCGACAACAGCAGCGAACGTCGAAGTGCCCGGCCCTGGTCGGCAGGGTCGAGCGCATCCTCGATGGAGCGCTCGTGGCGGCCGACGCCTGCAGGACCGGAGGCTTCCCGGAACCGGCCCCGTTCATCGCGCGCTTCGTGTTGTCCACGCCCCAAGGCCGGATCCTCGTCGAACCGAGCCCGAGCTTCCTCGTCGACCTCGACGAGGTGGACGTAGGCGATTGGATCGAGATCCAGGGCCCCCTCGAGGCGACCGACGCCGACGCTTACCGCGGCGGCAGCCCCGGCCAGGTGTTTCGTGGCACCGACGAGTGCCCCCTCGAGATCCGCCGCGCCGCCTCCCCTCCGGAAGCCCGCCGTCCGCCGCGCGCCGCGGTCGCATTGGAGCCGACCCGCGACGTTCCACTCCAGACCGCGCAGGAAATGAGCGACGAACACGGCTCCTCCGCGACCAGGCGCTCCGCAGAGCGTTGAGGCGCCAACCCTGCGCCGCGACGGCCGCCCCCACCCTTCGCCTTTCGCTCGCCCCCCGCTCGCCCCATAATTCGCGTCATGACGGACCCCGTAGAACCCATGGAGCCCGAGACGAGCGGCGGCATCCCGGCCTGGGCGAAGATCGGTGTGGTCCTCGGCCTGCTCGTCGGGGGCGTGGTGGCGCTGCTGCTGACGAGCGACGCCGGCGACGCCTTCGTCTACAGCAAGCCCGTCCACGAAGTGGTCCGCGCCCCCGAGACCTTTGCCGGGCGTGAGCTGCGGGTCGAAGGCGATCTCCGCCAGGGCTCGGTGCGCTTTCGCGAAGATCCCTGCGAGTGGCGTTTCGTCCTCGAAAAGGAAGGCGAGGAGATGACCGTCTCCTTCCCGCAGTGCGTCGTGCCCGACACCTTCCGTGACGACTTCGGCATCACCGTGACCGTCCAGGGGCAGTTGCAGCAGGATGGCACCTTCTTGGCCAACCAGGTCGTGCCCCGCTGCCCCTCGAAGTACGAGATGAAGGAGCGGCTGGAGGCGGGCGAGTCCATGCCTCACGGCCCCCCCGGCGCCCCACCGCCCGCGCCCGAACCGACCTGAGCTCCGGCGGCGTTGCTCGCGGCCCCGACAGGCGGTAGACCGACGGTCGTGAGCGTGGTCCTCCTCGACGCCGACGCGGTGGCGCGTACCGTCCGACGGATGGCCACGGAGATCGTCGAGGCGACCGAAGGGGCACAGCGAGCGGCCATCGTCGGCATCCGCCGCGGCGGCGTCGGCTTGGCAGCCCGACTCGCCCGACTCATCGCCGAGAGCGAAGGTCGCCCGCTCCCCATCGGCACCGTCGACATCGGTCTCTACCGCGACGACGCGGCGACCACGCTCCCAGACCCCAAGATCGGCCCGAGCCATGTGCCCTTCGACCCCGAGGGCAAGGACGTCGTCCTCGTCGACGACGTGCTGCAGACGGGACGCACAGTCCGAGCCGCCCTCGACTGCCTCCTCGACTATGGGCGACCGCGGCGGGTCTGGCTGGCCGTTCTCCTCGACCGGGGAGGCCGAGAGCTGCCGATCGCCGCCGACTTCGTGGGCCGGCAGGTGGAGGTGGGGGGAGACGCCCGCGTCCGGGTCGTCGTGAGCTCCGACGGAAGCGGCCCCGACGAGGCGGCGGTCGAATGAGACGGCTGCGCCATGTCCTGGACATCGCCTCCCTGGAGCGCGACGACATCCTTCGGATCCTCGACACCGCCGAAGCCTTCTTCGAGGTCTCGCGGCGCCCGGTGCGGAAGGTGCCGACCCTGCGAGGGAAGACCGTCGTCAACCTCTTCTACGAGCCTTCCACGCGAACGCGCACGAGCTTCGAGATCGCGGGCAAGCGCCTCAGCGCCGACACGGTCAACATGAGCGTGGCGAGCTCCAGCGTCACGAAGGGCGAGTCGCTCTACGACACCGCCAAGACCCTCGAAGCCATGCATCCGGATGTCGTCGTGGTGCGCCACGGCGCCTCCGGTGCGCCTCACTACCTGGCCTCGGAGCTCGCCTGCGGAGTCATCAACGCCGGCGACGGCATGCACGCGCACCCGAGCCAGGCGCTGCTCGACGCCTTCACCATCCGCCGCCACAAAGGGCGCCTGAGCGGCCTGAGGATCGCCATCTGCGGCGACATCGCTCACTCCCGGGTCGCCCGGAGCAACTGCGTGCTCCTCCGCGCGTTCGGCAACGAGGTTCGGGTCGTTGGACCGCGAACGCTCATCCCACCCCGTTTCGGGGAGGCCTTCGACGTCCGCGTGTTCCACGCCTTGGAGCCGGCTCTCGAAGGCGCGGACGTCATCATGTGCCTGCGCATCCAGCGCGAGCGTCTGGGCGAACCCCTGCTTCCGAGCAACCGGGAGTACAGCCGCACCTTCGGCGTGGGCCCGCAGCACCTCAGCATCGCCGCAGAGGACGCCATCGTCATGCACCCCGGACCGATGAACCGCGGCGTCGAGATCGACCCGCGGGTGGCCGATGGCCCGCAGAGCGTGGTGCTCGATCAAGTCGAAGCCGGCGTCGCGGTGCGCATGGCCCTGCTCTATCTCCTGGCCGGCGACGGCGGCAGCTCACCCGAACAGGAGCCTCGATGAGCCGGGTGCGGACCGGGCTGGAAGAGCTCGACGAGCGGCTGGTGCGCGGGCGCCGCGTGGGGCTGCTGGCGCACCCAGCGAGCGTGACCTCCTCCCTGACGCATGCCCTCGACGTCCTGGTCCAGCTCGGAGCCGAGCTGCGGGTTCTCTTCGGGCCCGAGCACGGCTGGAGCGGCACCGCTCAGGACATGGTCGGCGTCAAAGGCTCCGACCAAGGCGGGCTCCGACTCGTCTCCCTCTACGGTGCCACGGCCGCGGACCTGCAACCCAAACCGGACGACCTCGCGGACCTCGACCTGGTCGTGGTGGATCTGCAGGACGTCGGTGCCCGGTACTACACCTATGTCTGGACAGCGGCGTTCATGCTGCGCGCCGCCGCCAAGCAGGGCGTGCAGACGGTCGTGCTCGACCGCCCCAACCCGCTGGGCGGCGAGGTCACCGAGGGGCGACCCCAGCGGCCCGGCTACCGCTCGTTCGTGGGCCTCTACGACGTCCCCGTCCGCCACGGTCTGACGATCGGCGAGATGCTCGAGCTCGTACGACGCCGCGAAGACCTGGACGAAGAGGCGCTGCACGTCGTCCCCATGGTCGGCTGGCGGCGATCCATGTTCTTCGACGAAACCGGTCTCCCCTGGGTACTCCCCTCGCCGAACATGCCGACGCTGCAGACGGCGATCGTCTACCCAGGAGGCTGCGTCCTCGAGGGGACGACCCTCTCGGAAGGGCGGGGGCACACGCGACCGTTCGAGGTCTGGGGTGCGCCCTGGGTGCGCGGGGAGGCGCTGGCCACCGTCGAGGTCGAAGGCGCGCAGCTTCGCCCGCTCACCTTCGAGCCGACGTTCCACAAACACGCCGGGGTGCCCTGCGGCGGCGTCCAGGTCCACGTGACCGATCGGCGCGCCTTCCGAAGCTATGCCGCGTACCTTCGCTGGATCGCCGCGGCCCTCGCCGAGCGCCCCTCGAGCGCGCAGCCCTGGCGCACGGAAGCCT
>JALVDI010000045.1 GCA_027009115.1 Polyangiaceae bacterium
AGACCGGGTCCTCGAAGGTCGAACTCCACGGCACGATCGTAACCAGTGCCGGCGTCCGCTACCCAGTTCGTGCACAGCGCGGTATAGCCCCGCATGGTCTCCGTCGTCGGCCGGCAGCCGCCCGAAACGCGCCCGATCGGGCTGATCTCCGATGTGCACGGAAACTTTGAGGCCCTACGCGCGGTCCTTGGGGAGCTCGCGCGGCTCGATGTGGGGCGGATCCTCGTGGCAGGAGACCTGGTGCTCGGTGGGCCTGCGCCTCTGGAGACCTGGCGGGCGCTGGCGGCTGCGGAGGCGCGCTGCGTCCGCGGGCTCAGCGACCGGGCGCTGGTCGAGGTCGACCCGGACGAACTCGAGCCCTCCTCGCTCGAAGAGCGCGCTCGGTTCGATGCCTTCGTCCGAACACGCCGCGCCCTGGGGGACCTGGTCCTCGAGCAACTCCGGCGCTTGCCCGACCAGCTCCGCGTTCCGCTCATCGACGGTTCCGAGGTGCTGCTCGTCCATGGTTCACCGGCAGATCCGACGGTGGAGATCGGTCACGAGCTGTCCGAGGAGGAGGTTGTCGCACGCATCGCCGACGATCCGGCGGACGTCATCGTTTGCGGAGCGACGCATGTGCCGCACCTGTGGGAGATCGGTCCTCAGCGCGTCGTCAACGTCGGCTCGGTCGGGGCGGCGCCGGAGGGCAGGGTGGCCCACTACGGCGTGCTGCGCCCTTCGATGGGCGGGCCGCAGATCTCCCTCGACCACGTCATGTATTGACGCTGCCCGCGCTGGCGCGACCGGGCCTACCCTCGAGGGGCGAGCCGGCGTAAGCGGACTCGCGAGACGGCGCGCTCATCGGCTTCGAGGACCTCGATTTCGAAGGGATCGGCGGTGACGCGGGTCCCGACGGGCGGCACGCCCCCGGAGGCGGCCAAGACCAGGCCCGCGAGACTGTCGTACTCTCCCGCGAGGTCCGGCGGCGCGATCCCGAGCGCGTCGGCCAGATCGTAGACGCTGATGGTCGCGTCCACGAGATAGGTGCCGGGAGTCTCTTCGCGCACGCGCTCGTCGTCGTCGTCGTGCTCGTCTTCGATCTCGCCGACGAGCTCCTCGAGGATGTCTTCGAGGGTCACGATGCCGCTGACGCCGCCGAACTCGTCGGTGACGATCGCGAGGTGCATCCGCCTGGATTGCATCTGGCGCAGCACGGTCCCGATGGGCTGGGTCTCCGCGCAGAAGAAGACCGGCCTGCGGATCAACTCGTCGAGGGAGACGTCCTGTCGGCCTGCCCGGACGACCCGAAAGAGATCCTTCGCGTAGAGGATGCCCTCGACCCGGTCGAGGGATTCACAGAAGACGGGGTAGCGGCTGTGGGCATGTTCCTCCACTGCGGCGAGCACCTCCTCGAAGGGCGTGGCGATTTCGAAGCCGACGACTCGGGTGCGGGGCACCATGACCTCGCGGGCCACGGTGTCCTTGAACTCGAGGGCGTTGCGGATGAGCTCGACCTGCTCGCGGGCCAGGGCGCCGTCCTTGGCGCCTTCGTCGATCACGTGCTCGACCTCTCGGGCGGCGGACTCCGGTGGAGCGTTGGTGGGCGGGACGAGTCGCTCCGTGAGCCGGGTGACGAGCGAGAGCGGGAGTGCCAGAGGGGCCATTGCCCACTCGAGGGGGCGGCACCATCGCAGCAGCCGGAGCGCACCGCGGGTCGCGCGTCGGCGAACGGTGGTCGTCGTGACCTCGGCCAGGACGCCGTAGGCCAGGGCCGCCGCCGTCGCGCTCAAGCCCGGCCCTGCGTGGCCGAGGCGGAGCCCGAGGACGGCCGCGCCGGAAGCGGCGAGCCCGAAGCAGACGATGCGCCCGAGCCTCAATCGCGCCCGAATGGCGTCGTAGTGGCCGAGGACGCGGGCGGCTTCGGATGCCTGAGGGCCGGCCCCATCGGCGAGCGCGCGAAGCGTCCCGGTGCTGAGCGCGCCGAGCCCCGCGTACGCGGTGGCGTAGAGGAGCGCGCATCCGAGGGACCCGAGGACCCAGCCGAGCTGTCCGAAGGTGGGGCCCACCTCAGTGCCTCCGCGGGCGTGGGCCTGGGGCGCCCCATCGTGGGAGCCACGGTTGTGGCCAATCGAGCTTGGCTCTGGGTGGGTCGTCCAAGGTGCCTCGTGGGCGCTGGCCCCCCAACGGTCCGCGCCACGCGAGGGGAGCGTAGAAGCAGCCTTTCGGAACTGCAAGACGCGCGAGGTCAGTCCTCTCGGTGCGGTGGGGGTGGGGGGAGGCTTCCTGGGCGCGCTGCCGATGTGGGTGGAGGAGGGGGGACGCTTCGCACGCTCGGCGGCGGTGGAGGTGGGGCGCTCGGCGGCGGTGGAGGTGGCGGTGGCGGTGGGGCGCTCGGTGGTGGGACGCTTCGCGCGCTCAGCGGCGGTGGAGGCGGGGCGCTCGGCGGCGGTGGAGGTGGGGCGCTGGCACCGCCGGGGGTTCGGAGCGGGCGGGAGACGGAGACCTCCTCCAATTCCACCTCGCAGATCTCCTCGGCGCCGTCGTCCGGTCCGAGGGCCTCACGGACGAATTCGTCGTCGAGCAGCTCGTAGGAGGCGCTGTCGTCCAGGATCTCGACTTCTGCGCTGCCAAGCTCGCCAGTGCCTTCGTGGGCCCGGGCGAGAGACTCGAACTCGGCCGGTTCGATGTCGGCCGGTTGGATGTCGGCCGGTTGGATGTCGGCCGGTTCGATGTCGGCCGGTTCGATGTCGGCCGGTTCGATGTCGGCCGGTTCGATGTCGGCCGGTTCGATGTCGGCCGTACCTGCGTCCGCTCGCTCGCTGAGCGGTGCGTGGACGGCGTCGGTCCTCGGGGGGCCGAACTCCTCGTCCAGGCTGGCGTCGCTTTCCGCCATCGTCGGGTCATCGGACTCGAAGAGGCCCGCGATCCTTCGCGCCGGAGCGGTCGTCTCGGCGGTTTCGGGGGCGGTCGTCTCGGCGGTTTCGGGGGCGGTCGTCTCGGCGGTCTCGGGGGCGTCCGTCTCGGCGGCGGTTTCGCCTTCGGAAGCCCCGAAAGAGCCGTGGTGACGCTCCAGGTCTTCCGGCGAGAGCTCGCGGGTCCGGCGCGGAGCCGCGGCCGGTTCGTCGCCGCGGTGCCCGGTTCGGCCTTCGAGGCGCTCGACGGCAGCGACTGCCTGCGCGTGGTTCGGGCGTCGCGCGAGGACCTTGCGCCAGATCGCCAGCGCCTCCCAGGCGTTCCCGAGGTGCGCCTCCCAGAGCTCGGCGGCCTCGCTCATCAGAGCGACGCGCCGCTCTTCGTCGGGCGTGCCCGCGAGCTCACGCTCGAGGGCCACGAGGAGCTCGCGGTGCTGACCCGCCTGTCGCAGACAGAAGAGGAGGCGGTCGACGACTTCGACGTCGTCGCGGCTCAAGGTGAGAAGGCGGCGGTGCACTTCGGCGGCCTCTGCCCAGCGTTCGGTCGCTTCGAGGCGTCGGGCGCGGCGGCGCAAGAGATCGCGAGCCGTCGCCTGGTCCAGCGCCTCCTCGACGAGGCGAGCGAGGTGGGCATCGAGGCGTTCGTCGTCGCCGGTGCGGTCTGCGGCATCCTCGAGCTCGTCGAGGACGTGCGGCAAAGGCGCAAGGGACGCCGCCCGCTCGAAGAGCGAGAGCCCCGCCCGAGGATCCTCCAACCGATCTTCGACGATCTTCGCCGCGCGGAGGAGGAGCTGAGCGCCGGCGACGGGATCGTCCTCGGTCGCCTCGGCGATGGTTTCGTACACCCCCACCAACATTCTGAGGGCGTCGTCTCCGCCGAGCTGAGGGCGCTCGACGTCGAGATCCGCGACGCGGGCTTCAACGAGGTCCAGGCCCCCCGGCTCCTTGGCCGCGACCGCGACGGCGGGTGCGATGTACTGGAAGGCGCGGGTCCGATCGTGGAGCACGAGGTCGCACAGGCGTGCCGCGCGCAGGAGGCTGTCGAGCCGCGTACTGTCGTCGTCGGCGTGTTTTCGGCGGCGATCGTAGACTACGAGGAGCTCGTCGGCGCGTCCGGCACGAGGCGCAAGCTCCTCGGCGACGCGCAGCACCTGGTCGTCCTCGGGGGCGAGCGCGCACGCGCGCAGGACTCGGTCCAGCGCTTCGCTCGGGTCCTGGGCCACTTCGTCCAGGAGCTTGGCGTGGCGCATCAGGAGCTTGCGCTTGGCGTCGCGGCTCGGGACCGTCCTGAGGAGCCGTTCGTAGACCTGCGCCAGCCGTGGCCAGGCATCGGCTGCCGCCGCGAGGCGCTCGACGTCCGCGAGCATCGCTTCGTCGGCGAGGTCCGTGGCGTAAGCGCGGAGCATGGCTTCGAGGGCCTTGGCGGGTTCTCCGAGCGCTTCGTCGTGCATCCGGCTCGCGTCGATCCATCGCCGCCGCTGCGTCTCGGGATCCGCGGCCTCCTGGGCCAGCTCCACGTAAAGCCCCGCCAGCCGGTCGTGGCGCCCCGCTTCGGCAGCGATCTCTCGCAGGAGCGTTTCGGCGTCCTCGTCGCCCTCGCGCACCAGCGGCACGAGGCGCGCCCAGGCTCCCTCGAAGTCACCGAGCCGCCGGGCCGCGACCTCGGCTGCCCGCCGGACCAGGGCGCAACGCTCGGCCGGGTCCGACACGGCGGCTAGCTGGTCGAGGGCCTCGACGAGCTCGGACCAGCGCTCGGCGTCCGCGAGCCGCGCGACGAGGCGGCGGCGCGGTTCGACCTCTGCGGGAGCGCTCGCGATCCAGGCCCGCAGGGCACGGACGGCTCCGTCCGCGTCTGTCAGCGGGCCCTCGTAAAGCTCCGCGAGGCGGGCCGCGAGCGGTTGCCGCAGGCCCGGATCCTCGACGACCTCCAGCTGGCGCTCCAACGCATCGGCCAGGCCTGCGTGATCCTCGAGCTGTGCGCAGAGCCGCTCGAGCCGCTCGAGCGCACCCAGGTGCGTCGGCGCGAGGGGGAGCACGTGCGTGCGAAGCACCGCAACAGCCTCGTCGCGGCGCTCAAGGGCGATCAGGGCGTCGGCTTCCTCGATCCGTAGATCGCGCCGTTCGTCCTCGTCGTCCGTCACTTCGGCGAGGCGCGCGAGCCATCCCGCCAAGGCGTCGGCGTCGCCGCGCCAGTGAGCGTGGTCGCGCAGGGCCCGGAGCGCCTCCTCGTCTTCGCCGGCTTCGAGCACTCGTAGCCATGCCTCGGCGGCGGCGTCCTCGTTGCGCACGCGGTCGGTCAGGGTGCGGGCGATCCGGCGGTAGAGCTCGGCTCGAGGCCCAGGGCGTTCTTCCGCGTGCGCGCGGTCGCGCAGCAGGACGACGAGGTCTTTGTAGCGTCCGTCGCGGTCGTAGACATCGCAGAGCGCGTCGAGGATCTCGTCTTTCGCCGGTTCCAGATCGAGCGCGCGCTGGTAGTAGTCGGCGGCACGTTCGAGGTCGCCGAGGGATTCGTCGCAGAGTCGACCGATGCGGGCGAGCACCTGGGCACGCTCGGCGGGCTCCACGACCTCGCATCGGTAGGCGAGGGTCTCCACGAGTCGCTCGAGGTTCCCGGCCCGTGCGTCGATGCGCTCCATCCGATCGAGGGCTTGCA
>JALVDI010000046.1 GCA_027009115.1 Polyangiaceae bacterium
TTGGAGGCTGGAGGCTGGAGGCTGGAGGCTGGAGGCTGGAGGCTGGCGGCTGGAGGCTGGCGGCTGGAGCTCGCCGTGGGGCGCCAGCCGGTGACGGAGCGCACGTTGCGCCGGGTGCTGGGGAGCCTGTGCTGGGAGGATCCGCGGGCGGTGTGGGCGGAGGTGCGGCCAGAGCCCCACAGACTCAAGACGATCCTATCGTTGTTTGGGCGAGTAGAGCCAATCCTGTTCGCTTCGCGCAACCCAGAGTGGAGGCAGGGTGCCTTGACCGAGGCCTCCATCCTCGCTGGAGTGAAACCAAATGTCGGAACAAGAACCCTGGGCGTCCGTCGAGGACGTCGCCAAGCATCTCGGGATCGCCAGAGACACAGTCTACCGCTGGGTCGAGTCGAAGGCGCTGCCGGCGCACAACATCGGTCGCCTGTGGAAGTTCAAGCTCTCGGACGTCGACGAGTGGGTGCGGGCGGGGGGCGCAACGGATGACGCGGCTGCGGGAGGAGCAGCGTGACAACGGCCAACCCGCGCGAAGGTATGATGGCGGTGGTTCGCAACCGCCGCGCGATGATCATGGGAGTCCAGCCCTTCGACGCGGACGAGACCGGGCGATTTCACCTGGTCGAGGTCGAGTACAGCGACGGTATCGGGGTCGAAACGGACGAGGTGTTGTGGGAGGTCGAACCGGGGACCGACGTGCTCGAGCCCGCCGCCCTTCCGCGTGTGGAGCGCACCGCGCCCATGGATCTGCGCGAGTTCGACGCCATGGTCCGCGCGTCCCGCTGGTCGGCGCTCACGCCGTCGCTGCCCTTCTCGGGCCTCGACGAAGATCGTCCACCGCTGGCCGCACCGCTCTACGGCGCCATCTACCCCGAGGCCTACCAACTCGTTCCGGTGCTCCGCGCCCTCGAGATGCCGCGCGTGGCCCTCATGCTCGCCGACGCCGTCGGCCTGGGGAAGACGATCCAGGCAGGCATGGTGCTCCGCGAGCTCATGCTACGGCGGCGTATCCGCCGCGTCCTCGTGCTCTGCCCTGCGGCGCTCCGCACCCAGTGGCGCGAGGAAATGCAGGACAAGTTCGCCCTTCCGTTCGAGGTGGTCGACCGTGCGAGTGCGCTCAAGCTGCAGCGCGAGGTCGGCGTCGATGCGAACCCCTGGCGCACCTACGAGAGGGTCATCGCCAGCTACCATTACCTCAAGCAGCCCGATGTGCTCGAGCAGTTCCGCAGCGTTGCCGAACCCGGCGAGGACGGTCGGTTGCGCTGGGATCTGCTGATCGTCGACGAGGCGCACAACCTCGCGCCTGCGAGCTTTGGCTCGGACTCCAATCTGTCGAAGATGCTGCAGCGCATCTCGCCTTGGTTCGAGCATCGAATATTCCTCACCGCCACCCCGCACAATGGGCACACGCGCTCGTTCAGCGGGCTGCTCGAAGCTCTCGATCCCGTCCGCTTCACGCGCAAGTCCGAACTCGACGAGGAGGACCGGCGACGCGTGTCCGAGACCGTCATCCGTCGGCTCAAGAGGGAGATCAACCGCTGCTACGAGAGCCTTGGGGAGCCAGCCCGCTTCGCCGACCGGCACGTCGAGGCACTGCCATCTCTCCGCTTCGGTAGCCGCGAGCGCACGCTGCACCTCGCATTTCGCGACTTTCGTCGGGGGCTCAAGAAGGTGCTCCGTGGCGCCGACCATCAGGATAGGACGGCTGCCAACTTCGCCACCGAGGTCCTTCAGAAGCGTCTCCTTTCGGGCCCCTGGGCCTTCGGTCAGAGCTGGCTCGCGCTCATGGAAGGCCTCGCCGAAACCGACGAAACGGCGACCGCCGACGCCGTGGCGCGAGTTCGCGACGCCACGCTCGACGACACCGACGACGACGCAGAGCGGGAGAGCCGGCAACGGCACGCCGACCGCACCGTCGGCGCCTGGCTCCGGCAGTGGCAGAACACGGTCTCCGACGAGATTGCGGACGTTACCCGAGCGGTCGAGGCCATCGGCGTGTCTCGAGTCCCCGCCGGGCTCGACTCCGCCTCACACCAGGCAGAGGTGGCCGCGTGCGCGGCCGACGTCGTGGCCGACGCGCGCCTGTGCGCGCTCGAGACCCACATCGACGAAAGGCTCCGCGACGGTGCCACATGGAAGCGCGACGAGCGCCTCGTGATCTTCACGGAGTACCTCGCCACCCTCGACTACCTGCGTGCGCGGTTGCGGCAGAAATACGGCGACGGCGATTGGCTGCTCACCCTATACGGCGGCATGAACGACGCCGAACGAGACGCCGTGAAGCGCGTCTTCAACGACCCGAGCGGGCCGGCGCGGATCCTCGTGGCCACCGACGCGGCCGGCGAGGGGCTCAACCTCCAGCGCGCTGCGCGCTACCTGCTGCATTGGGACATCCCGTGGAACCCGGCGCGCATGGAGCAGCGCAATGGCCGTCTCGACCGGCACGGCCAGCAGCGCGACGTCCATATCTTCCACTTCGACAGCACCGACGACTCCTCGATGCGATTCCTAGGAAAGGTGCTGCGCAAGCGCTCCCAGACCCGCGAGGACCGCGTCGTCACCGACGAGATCTTTGCCGACGCCATCCTCGCTCACTTCGCCGAGGAGGAGGACGGCGAAGCCAGCGAGGAGCGGCTGGAACGCGTCATCGGCCAGGCGCGGGCCGTGAACGCCGAGGCCATCGACGACCTGTCCACCGGAAAGCCGCTCCCAGGCGCCGAGGACCTCGAGCACCTCGAAGCGCTCAAGGCCGAGCTGGATCTTTCGCCTCAGAGCCTGCGTGAGACCCTCGAGACCGCGCTCGCCATCGAGGCCAGGCGCCCTCGGCTCGAGGCTGATGGTGCCGGGCGCGACCGGTTGGTCCACCCGGTGCCCGCGCTCTGGCAAGAGCTTGTGGACCAGACCTTGCGTGCCGGCGGCCCGGCCGGCCCGATGCTCGCCCTCGTCTTCGACCCATCCCACTACGTCAGGACTCACGACGGCACGCCTTCTGGGCGCCCCGTCTACACGCCCGAGCCTGACTCAAAGCTCTTGCATCTCGGAGACGCGCTCTACCACCGGGTCATGTCCACCTTCGCGCGTTACCGTTTCCCCGGCGGACCGCAGGCGGCCACGCGCTGGACGGTGCGACGCGCCGAGGTGCCCGACGGTCACGACGCGCTGCTGCTCCTCACCATCGAGGAGCTTGCCGTCAACGAGCTGCGCGAACCCTGTCACCACTGGGTGCGCACGATCGCCTTTCCGGTCGCAGGCGCCCAACTCCTCGACCCGCTGCCCCATCGTCCGGCCACCGATTGGGCCGCGCCGCCCGTGCCGGGTGACCGGGACGCCGCGCGCGACCTCTGGGAGGAGATCGAGGACGACATCAAGGCCCACGTGAAAGCCATGCAGCGCGAGCTGACCGCGTCGCTTGGCGAACGCATGAAGGCCGCCGGCAACGCCGTGCGCGCCCTCGAGAAGAAGCGCTTCGAGAGGCGTCGACGCGAGCTGGAGCGCGCCATCGGAGACAACCAGCTCGCAAAGCTCGCCAAAGAGGCCGAGAATCTGCGCGAGAAGGCCAGGCAGATGGCGCTTTTCTCGGAAATTGATCAGGAGATCGAAAAGCGCCTGGCCGATCTCGATGCGGAGCTTGCGCTTCGAAAGAGCCACTACGAGCAGGTCCAGCAGCGTCTAGCCGACGAGGCCGAGCGGACCCTGGAGCGGGTCTTGCCCAAACGCTACGCGCTGCGCGGTGAGGCGCGCGTATACCCCATCGCCGTCGAGATCCGGCTGCCGGGAGGTGGGCGATGAGTCTGCACGACGCGTGGATCGCGCTGCGCCACGGCGGCAACCTGCTCGCGCCCGCAATCCTCGAAGGCCTCCCCGGGCCGAGCACCGCGCCCCGGGGCCTGGCCGACCGGCTGCGCTCCGCCCTCGTCGACCTCGACCCCGACAAGCCCGGCAAGGGGATCGGGCCGCTCCTGGACACGGTCCTCGAGGACGCCTGCAGCCTCCGCGGGGGCTGGGAGAAGGGCAACGCCCTCGGCGCCGCCGATGCCGAGAAGCTGCTCGACGGCACCGTGCTCAAGCCCCGCCGGCGGTGGCAGACCGACGGCTTCGAACCCCTGGTCGTGTTCAGCACCACGGCCCACCGCCTGGGCGTCGGCAAAGGGCGCCGCCCCGTCGCGCACGTCGTCGAGTATCTGCGCCGCCGTGCGCTGCCCCTCGGGGTGCTCACCAACGGAAGCCAGTGGCGGCTCATCTGGGCCGATGCCGACAGCCTGGCTTGGGTCGAGTGGGAGGCCGACCGCTGGTTCGCCGCCGACCAACTCACCGACGAGCTCGCGGTGCTGCGCCGGGTGCTCTCTCCGGTGTCGCTTCAGCGAGGTGACGACGGCACGAGCCCGTTGCTCGCCTGTATCCGCGACACTCGGCGCGGCCAAGCGCGGCTCAGTAAGGAGCTGGGCGAGCGCGTACGCCGCGCGGTCGAGACGCTGCTGCGTAGCCGCGCGCCCGTGCTCGGGCCGGCCTGGGACGACCACACCGCTGGCGACCTCTACGTGGCCGCCTCGCACTTCGTGATGCGGCTCGTGGTGGTCCTCTTCGCCGAAGCGCGCGAGCTTCTGCCCGTAGACAACCCGGTGTACCACCAGGGCTACGGGCTGCGCGGCCTGCTGGACCAGCTCGACCGCCTCACCCCCGAGCGCCGGCGCGCGAGGCACACTGCCTGGCCGCGGCTCCTCGCGCTGTTTCGGCTGCTGCACCGTGGATCGCCGCACCCCGCCATGACGCTCCCGGCCTACGGGGGCGACCTCTTCGCCCCCGGCGACGAAGGCGGCACCGGGGTGCAGCGGGCGCTGGCGCTCCTCGAGGCGCTGCTCGAGCCGCCCGACGACGACGTGGTCCATCGCATCCTGGTGCTCCTGACCCGCACGACGCAGAAGGTCCGCGAGGGCTCGGGCTGGCGCACGGTCGCCGCGCCCGTCGACTTCACCGAGCTGACCAGCGAGTACATCGGCATTCTCTACGAAGGCCTGCTCGACTACGAGCTGCACCGGGCCGGCGACGAGCCCGTCCTCTTCCTCAACCTCGGCGACCAGCCGGCGCTCCCGCTCGACCGCCTCGAGGCGATGGACGACAAGGCGCTCAAGGCGCTCGTCGAGAAGGCCAAGGTGAAGAAGACGGCCGCCACCGACGAGGGCGACGAGGAGGACGGCAGCGACGACGACGCCGACCTCGACAAAACCGCCGAATACGACGAGCGCGACAGCGCCGAGGATGAGGGCAACCTCGAGGAGGACGATATGCCCGACGACGTGAGGGCCCAGGCGCGTGCGCGGGCGCTGGCCTGGGGTCGTCGGGCGGCCGAGGTCGCGAAGCTCGTGAAGAAACGGAAGGGCAAGAAGGCCGACGACCAGGCGCAGTACCTGGCACAGCTCGACCGCGCCGCCGCGCAGCTCGTCGCCGACCTCAAGCTGCCCGGCGAGCTGTACCTCGTGCGCTGGGGCGGCACCCGCAAGGGCGCCGGGACCTTCTACACCCGCCCGCAGCTCACCCTGCCCACCGTGCGGCGCACCCTGGAGCCGCTGATCTACGAAGGTGAAGGGGACGACCGCGCCGTCCGGCCGCCCGAGGCGCTCCTCTCGCTCAAGGTCTGTGACCCGGCGATGGGCTCGGGCAGCTTCCTGGTCGCCGCGCTGCGGGTGCTCACCGCGGCCGTGGTCGAGTCCCTGCACGTCCACGGTCGCATCGAGCGGGTGGGCGGCCGGACCACGGTCGCCTGCGACCTCTTGCCCGAGGCTGACCGCCGCCTACCCACCGAGGGCTTCGAGGAGCGGCTTGAGGCCATCGTGCGCCGCGCCGTCGTCGAGCACTGCGTCTATGGCGTGGACCTCGACCCGCTCGCGGTGGAACTGGCCCGTGTGGCGCTTTGGGTCGAGACTCTCGACAAGCGGCTGCCCTTCACCTTCCTCGACCACAAGCTGCGCTGCGGCGACGCCCTGGTCGGGGCGTGGCTCGACCGCTTCCGCGACTGCCCGCTGCTTTGCTTCGCCCGCAAGAGCCCCGACGAGAAGTACAAGGGCGTCCACCACCCGGCCAACGTCTGGCACAAGGCGCTCAAGGCGAAGCGCGCCGCCGCCGTCGCCGAGCAGGTGGATCTGATCGACGGTCAGATCCCGCTGCAGGCGCAGGGCACAAGCGACGAGGACCTCAAGGCCGCCGTCGAGCGGGTGCGCCGCCTCTACCGCGACCTGCGCGCCGTGCCCGCCGGCCGGCCCGACGAACGCGCGCGCATCTGGCGCGATCGGATCCAGACCGACGAGGCGCTGGCCCGGGTGCGCGAGGCCTTCGATACTTGGTGCGCGCTGTGGTTCTGGCCCCTCGACCAGCTCGACGCGATGCCGTTGCCGACCGAGCTGCCGGCCCCCGATGAAGCAGCCCGCGCGGTGGTCCGAGCGCTGCGCGACACCAAGCGCTTCTTCCACTGGGAGATCGAGTTCCCCGACGTGTTCACCGAGGAAGGCGCGGGCTTCGACGCCGTCGTCGGCAACCCGCCCTGGGAGATCCAAAAGCCCAACAGCAAGGAGTTCTTCAGCAACCACGACCCGCTCTACCGCGCCTACGGCAAGCAGGAGGCGCTGCGCGTGCAAAAGGCGCTCTTCGCGGCGCACCCGGACATCGAGCGCGCCTGGCTCGCCTACAACGGCGCCTTCAAGGACCGCGGCAACTTCGTCAAGCACGCGGCCGAGCCCTTCGGCGACGGCAAGGTCGCCGGCCACGGCGGCGGCGACGTGAGCCTCGGACGAGGGAAGCAAGGCGCGGCGCGCCACAAGTCCTGGCGCGCCAAGCGGGCGCGCTACCGCGGGCTAAGCGACCCCGAGCACCCCTTCCGCCACCAGGGCTCGGCCGACCTCAACACCTACAAGATGTTCGTCGAGCAGGCCCACGCGCTGCTCCGGCCCGGCGGCCAGCTCGGGCTGGTGGTGCCGAGCGGCCTCTACACCGACAAGGGCACCGGCGACCTGCGCAAGCTCTTGCTGGAGCGCTGCGCCTGGCGCTGGCTCTACGGCTTCGAGAATCGCAACAAGCTCTTCGACATCCACCGCAGCTTCAAGTTCTGTGTGCTCATCGCCCAGAAGGGCGGGCAGACCGAGGCCATCCGGGCGGCCTTCATGCGCCACGACCTCGAGGACTGGGCCGAGGCTCGCGGCGCGCTGGCATACCCGGCCGAGCGGGTGAGGAAGTTCTCGCCGAAGAGCCTGAGCATCCTCGAGATCCGCAGTGAGAAGGACCTGGAGGTGCTGACGAAGCTCTACGCCAACGGCGTGCTCCTGGGCGATGAGGGCCCCGACGGCTGGGGCATCAAGTACGCCACCGAGTTCCACATGACCAACGACTCCAAGCTCTTCATCCCGCGGGACAAGGCGGAGGCAGAGGGGTTCCGGCCGGACATCTACGGGCGCTGGGTCAACGAGGCCGGCGAGGTGTTGTTGCCGCTGTACGAGGGGCGGATGATCGGCCAGTTCGACTTCAGCGCGAAGGGCTGGGTCAGTGGCAAAGGGCGCAGCGCGATGTGGCGGGAGATTCCCTGGGAGGACAAGCGGATCGAGCCACAGTTCTTGATGCGGCGGGAGGACTTCGTTGCGTCCGGGTACGCGGGCAACGGTCGAGCGCGTACCGGTTTTATGGACGTCACGTCAGCTACGAATCGCCGGACGATGATTGCCGCCCTCATCCCGCCCTATCCGTCGGGGAACAAAGTCCCTATTCTCTCGACTAGAGCACCAGCAGCCGCGCTTGTAGGCACGCTGTGTAGCACCACGTTTGATTGGCAACTTCGCCAACGCCTTGGCGGCGTAACGCTAAACTACTTCGTCATCGAGGAAGCGGGATTGCCCGCCTGCGGACCGACGAGCGAGGCCACTAGCAGAATTGCCTTGCGCCTTGGTGGATCGGGTCACCCTCTATTATCTGAGTTCTGCGAGACGAAGAGTCACACAAGGAGCTTGTATTCGTTCTGGGCGCTTACTCCCCACGAACGCCTCCGCCTCCGCGCGATGCTCGACGCCATCGTCGCCGTCCTCTACGGCCTGGACCGCGACGATTTCGCCTGGATCCTCAAGGACTGCGACCACCCCAAGGGAAAGCTCTCCAACAAGGCCTTCTGCCGCCAGCTCGACCCCAAGGGGTTCTGGCGCGTGGACAAGGACAAGGATCCGGAGCTGCGCCACACGGTGCTCTCCCTGGCCGCCTTCGACGACCTCCAGGCAGCCATCAGCGCGGCCGGCGGCGACCGCGATTCGGGCATCGAGGCCTTCTGCGAGCAGAACGACGGCGACGGCTGGATGCTCCCCGAGACCCTCTGCATCGCCGACCTTGGCCTGGCCCGCACGGTGGACGTCGGCGTCTACGACGAGCGCGCGCGCACCCCGCAGCCCGTCCGCGGCCGCATGGGCCAGCGCTTCCTCGACTGGCAGCTCGCCCAGACCCCCGAGGAGAGCTGGGCCGAGTGCGAACGCCACGCCAAGGCGATCCTTGAGGGGATGCCGGCACCGACGACACTGCCCAAGAAGCCGCCCGCCGAGCTTCCCCGGCAGCCGGACCTGTTCGACCACCCCAGGAGGAGCGGCCGATGATCGACCATCTCCGAGTTCGGAACTTCAAGGTGTGGAGCGACACAGGCGACCTCAGGCTGGCGCCGCTCACCGTGCTCTTCGGCCCGAACAGTGCGGGCAAGACCAGCCTCATCCAGCTCCTGCTGCTCCTCAAGCAGACGGCCGAGTCGCCGGACCGCCAGCGCGCGTTGCACTTCGGCGACGAGCGAACGCTGGTGGATCTCGGCGACTTCCTCGCCACGGTCCACGGCCACGATGCTAGCCTACCCATTGCCTTCGAGGTGGGGTGGTCGCTCCCTGCCCCGCTGCGCTTCGAGGACGCCTACCACCAGGATCAGTACCAAGCCGATCACATCGCGCTTGGCGCGAGCGTTTCCGCGTCCGCCGAGGGCAGGCCGCTGGTCGAGGCCTTTGACTATCGGCTGCGCCAGGACGGGGGCGACGACCTTCGGATCGGGGTGCGCCGCAAGCGAGTCAAGGATGGGAAGTTCGAGTTGGTCGCCCAGGGGTACCGACCCGTGCATCGCCAAGGGCGCAAGTGGCCCCTGCCTGCTCCGGCCCACTTTTTCGGCTTTCCCGATGAGGCGGTGGCCTACTTCCAGAACACCGGCTTTGTCGCAGACCTGACCCTCGAGATGAGCCGGCTGCTGCAGAGGGTCTCGTATCTCGGGCCCTTGAGGCAGAAGCCTCGCAGGCTCTACCGCTGGTCAGGGGAGACCCCCCCCGACGTGGGCGAACGGGGCGAACGGACAATCGAGGCGATCCTAGCCGGCCGCCACCGTCGCTTCAACTTCAAGCCCAAGCAGCGAACGCGCCCTTTGGACGTGCTGGTCGCGGAGAAACTCAAGCGAGCTGGGCTCATCGCGTCATTCGAGGTGGTGCCGGCCGCTGAAGCCCGCAAGGAGTACGAGGTCCGAGTCCGGACACGTCCACGGTCTGCGAGCGTGCTGCTGACCGACGTGGGTTTCGGCGTGAGTCAGTTCCTGCCCGTCGTCACGCAGTGCTTCTATGCGCCCCATGGGGCGATCATCATCATGGAGCAGCCGGAGATCCATCTGCACCCGGCGATCCAGGAGGGGCTGGCCGATCTCTTCATCGACGCCCTCCATGCCCGCGAGAACGGCACAGCCCGCAACATTCAGTTCATCATCGAGAGTCACTCCGAGCACTTCCTCCGCCGCCTGCAGCGACGCATCGCCGAAGAGGTTCTGCGCCCGGAGGATGCGGCACTCTATTTCATCCACACCGATGGGGCCAAAGCACACATCGACGAGCTCGAAGTGGACCTCTTCGGCAACATCCTCAACTGGCCCCAAAACTTTTTCGGCGACGAGATGGCCGACCTGGTGGCGCGCTCGGAGGCGCAGGCGCGCCGCATGAAGGCGCAGGCCCACGAGGGGACATGACGCTTCCCACACACATCGTCGTCGACACCAACGTTGCGACGACGGCCAACGCCCAGAACGCCGGGGCGCCGGCGGACTGCGTGGCCGCCTGCGCGCGCGCTCTTGAGCACACCATGAAAAGCGGGCATGTGTACATCGATCATGGCGGCGGCGCATCGGCGATCGTTGCGGAGTACCGGAGAAATCTCTCGGCGAAGGGGCAGCCGGGCCCGGGCGACGCCTTCTTGAAGTGGCTGCTCATCCACGAGTGGAGTGACCAGCGGGTGACCCGCGTTTGCATCACGCCCAAGGCGTGCGACCCTGAGGACTACGAGGAGCTCCCCGCGCCGAGCGATGGCACGGTGTATGACCGCTCGGATCGGAAGTTCCTGGCGGTAGCGGCGGCACACCCCGAGCACCCGGCAATCCTCCAGGCCTTCGACAGCAAGTGGTGGGGATGGCGTGAGGCGTTGTCCGCCGCTGGTGTTAGGATTGAATTCCTGTGTCCGCACGCCATCGCTGCCAAGCACCAGCAGAAGATGGGGGCGTGATGGAAGACTTCTTCCGCTATCCGCACACGCCGCACCTGGCCTGGCTCGGCGAGGTAAAGCCGCGCGCCGACAAGGTCCTCACACCCGAAGCGGCGTCGGCGCTGCTGTCCGATGAGGTCGTGGTGGAGGAGAAGATCGACGGGGCCAACCTGGGCCTCTCCGTGACGGAGGGAGGAGCGCTACGCGCCCAGAATCGCGGCACCTATCTGGAGCGCGACCACGCGCACCCGCAGTTCCGGCCGCTCTGGTCGTGGCTCGCGGCACGCGAGCACGCGCTGGTGCGCGCGCTGTGGCCCGATCGAATCCTGTTCGGCGAGTGGTGCGTCGCGGTGCACAGCGTCCGCTACGATCGCTTGCCCGATTGGTTCTTGGGCTTCGACGTATACGACAGGTCCGCAGGCCGCTTCTGGAACACGGCTCGCCGCGACGATCTGCTGGCAGGCCTGGGGCTCGAACCCGTCCCTCGGCTGGCGGCAGGACGATTCACCCTCGATGACCTGAAGGCTCTGCTCGGCCCGTCGCGCGTGGGGAGCCTACCCATGGAGGGGATCGTCGTGCGACGTGATGAGGCTGGCTGGAGCGTTGGGCGCGCGAAGTTGGTGCGAGCCGCGTTCATACAGGGCCTCGACGCGCATTGGTCCACAAGTGCACTGCGCACGAATACGCTTGTCGGAGGTGCGTCCCGATGGCGCTGAACCCCATCACCTTCACCGAGCGGGTGGTCGACGACTTCC
>JALVDI010000047.1 GCA_027009115.1 Polyangiaceae bacterium
GCTCACGACCTATCCGCTGGCCGACGTCGACCTGTACCGGCAGCTCCGGGCGCTGCTCGAGCTGGAACAAACGCGCAACACGCCGCTTCGCAAGGGGCCCTTCATCAGCCTCTCGCGCCCCTTCAAGCAGGGCGCCACGGTGGCGGAGCTGGTGCGCGATGACGTGTTCCACCCGCAGATGCAGGCGGTGGTGCCGTACGAGCGCGTGCGCGCGCACCAGGAAGAGGCGATCCGCTCGATCCACGCCGGCCGCACCACCCTCGTGTCCACTGGCACCGGCTCTGGCAAGACCGAGTCGTTCCTCTACCCGATCATCAGCCGTTGCCTCGAGCTGCAGGACGCGGGGGCGCCGCCGGGCGTCGTGGCCGTGCTCGTCTACCCGATGA
Organism: Polyangiaceae bacterium; assembly: GCA_027009115.1. GTDB lineage: Bacteria > Myxococcota_A > Polyangia > Polyangiales > Houyiibacteriaceae > JALVDI01. The sequence goes on from JALVDI010000047.1 coordinate 387, forward strand.
ACGCGCTCGCCGAAGACCAGCTCGACCGCCTGCGTGGGCTGCTCGCCGGCCGCGGCATCCCCTTCGGCATGTACGTGGGCAAGACGCCCGAGGAAGAGGCCCAAGTTCGCGGAGAGCGGATGCCGCCCAACTCCACGAACAAGGCCTACGCCGAGCGTCTCGCACAGATCCGCGAGGCGGGTCAGGCGATCACGCTGCTGCCGCCCGAGGAGCGCGCCAGCCGCAAGGCGATGCGAGCCGACGGCGGGCAGCCCCGCATCCTGCTGACCAACGTGAAGCAGCTCGAGCTCTTGCTGACCCGCGGTAAGGACGTGGGCATCTTCGCCGGCGCGCCGCTCGAGTTCCTGGTTTTCGACGAGGCCCACACTTTCCGCGGCGCCCAGGGCGCCGAGACGGCGTGCCTCATTCGGCGCCTGCGGACCTTTTGCGGCAAGGCGCCCGATGAGGTGGTGCATATCGCCACCTCGGCCACCATGGCCGACCCGGAGGGCGGCGACGGGGCAGCGAAGGACTTCGCGCGCCGGTTCTTCGGGGTCGATGGCGAACGCGTCACCCTCGTGCGCGAGGTCTACGACGAGCTGCGCTGGAACGAGCGCCGGAGCGTCCCGGCCGGACCACCCGACGACCCGCACGGCGTGTTGAGCGCGCTGCTGAAGGCGGTCGACGCGCCCGACGACGAGGTCGCCGACGCGATCTCGATGCAACTCGTGGAGCTCGGCGGCGCCAAGCTGCGCCGCGACAACTGGCAGGCCTCGCTCACCAGCCAGCTCGCCAGCAACGAGCTCGTCTACCAGCTGGCCGAGGCGCTCGCGAAGCCGCGGGCCCTGGCCGAGCTGCCGGAGGTGCTGGCCGAGCGCGTGGGCCGCCCGGTGCCCGAGGCAGAGATCCTCGCCTGGCTCGCCCTGGGAGCCGCGACCGGGCGCGGCGGTCACGATCCGCTGCTGCGCCCTGTGGTCCACACCTTCGTGCGGGGGGTCGGAGGCGCCGTGGTGACGCTTTCCAACCCCAACCATGCAGCCCGGCTGTGGCTCTCGGGCGAGGATGCCGACCATGAGTTGGGCGAAGGTTTCTGGCGCTTCCCCATCATCACGTGCACCACCTGCGGTCAGCACTACTACGAGACCTGGGTGAAGGACTTCGGCCTGCGGGCGGGCGTGAAGGCCGGGCCCACCGGCGGGGACCTCGTGGGAAGCACCCGAGTCTGGGAGCACGTGCCCGAGGAGACAGGAGGCGACCGGGTGGTCCTGGTCGACCGGCTGGTGGTCCGTCCGGACGAGGACGAGGACCTGGACGAGATCGACGAGGACGGTGACGTGGTCGAGGCGAGTCCCGTGCCCAGCGGCCACGACTTCGAGCACCGACGCCTGCACCCGATGTACGTGTGCTGCCACTGCGGCTCACTGCAGGAGGAGCACACTGACGCCTGCGTTGGTTGCAACGTGCAGAACGCCATGGTCGCGGTGCAGGCCGTGCGCTCCAAGGAGGAGTACCCGGGGCTGCTTCACTCATGCATCGCCTGTCGGGCTCCCGGCAAGCGGCCCCGCGGCGGGCGCTACCGCGAGCCCGCGCGTCCGGTGCGTGCGGTCGGCGTGTCGGACGTTCACGTGCTCGCTCAGTCCATGGTGCACCTGTCAGAGCGTAAGCGCCTGCTGGTGTTCGCCGACAACCGACAGGACGCCGCGTTCCAAGCGGGCTGGATGCGCGACCACGCGCGTCGCTTCCGCCTGCGCGCACTGATGGCACAGCAGATCGCAGCGAGCGGCCCATCGGTTGGCGACGTGGTCTACGCCCTGGATGACCTGCTCGACAAAGACCGTGAGCTCTCCCGCGCGCTGCTGCCCGAGGTGTGGCAGGTCGTTCCCTTCGCCGAGAGCGGCACGAAGCATCGGGAGGAGCGGCTCTACTTCCTGCGGATCCAGGTACTTCGGGAGATCGCGACCGGCGTCAAGCAGCGCCTGGGCCTCGAGCCCTGGGGTCGCCTCAAGGTGGGCTACCGTGGCCTGGGACCAACGTTGCCCTTCATCGAGCGGTGGGCGCCGGCGTTGGGACTTGGCCCGGAGGCGCTGACGGAAGGTGTAGCCGCGCTCCTCGACCACCTGCGCCGTGTGCGTGTGCTTCACGATGCCTCGACGAAGCTTTTCGAGGTGATGTGGAACAACGGCGATAAGGAGGTTCAGTACGGCTACGTTCCGAGCTTTGGCGGCGGACCAAAGGGCGTGAAGTTGAGCCGGGCCCCGTCGGATCTGCCAGCCCGTGTGACGCAGTGGATCGGTAGCAGACCGACGCAGGTCTGGAACGCTGTCGCCGCGTGGGGGGTGCCGCAGCAGGACCTCGAAGCCTTTCTTCGCGAGCTGTGGGATGCGCTCGTCGCTGCCAAGATCCTGGTTCCGGTCACGCTGACCGGCTGGGGCAAGCCGCTCAAGGGGAGCGCTGGCGTCTACCAGATCGACAGCGCTCGGCTCACCCTCCACGCCCACACCGGGCGCTACCGCTGCGAGAAGTGCCGGCGGACCACGATCCGTGAGGGACCCACCGGCACCTGCCTGGCCTGGCGCTGCGGTGGCCGACTGGTCTGGGAGGACGAGGCGCAGGACGACTTCGACCTACGCCTGCTCGACGGTGACTACGCGATGCTGCGCGTCGCCGAACACTCGGCGCAGGTGCCTCACGACAGGCGCGAACGGATCGAGAACCAGTTCAAGGGAGAGGGCGAGCAACTCAACACGCTGGTCTGCACGCCGACGCTGGAGCTCGGTGTGGACATCGGCGCCCTCGACGCGGTGCTCATGCGCAACGTTCCGCCGACCGCCGCCAACTACTGGCAGCGGGCGGGCCGCGCAGGACGGCGCCATCGCATGGCGGTGGACCTGACCTACGCCCAGGCAACGGGTTTCGATCAGGCGTACTTCCGCGAACCGCTCAAGCTGCTGCTGGGTCAGGTCGAGCCGCCCCGATTCAACCTCAGGAACGAGGTGATGATCCGCAAGCACGCCCACGCCACGGTGCTGACCGCGCTGCACGGCATCGCGCGGGGCGCCGACGATGCCACGCGCGATGAGATCGAGGACACGCTCGCACGGTGCTTTCCACCGACGTTGCGCAGCTACCTCTTCACACCGGGCGGAGAGGTCCTCGACAAGGTACGGGACGTTTCCGAACTGGGCGCGGTCATCTCCAAGCACCGCGCCGCGCTGCTGGCAGCCCTCCGTCGCTCGTTCACAGAGTCGTGGCCTGCCGAAGACGCGGCCGCGGTCGAGGTCGCCCTGCTCGAGCAGATGCTCGACGAGATGCCGAGCTCTCTGCAGACGGTACTCGCGCGCTTCAAACGGCGGCTTGAATGGGCGCTCGACGAGATCCGCAGGCTGAGCCAGGTCAAGCTCAAGAAGGGCGACCTCGATCCCGAGGACAAAGCGCATGAGCGGCGTTGCGAGAAGGTCATCGCACGTCTCAAGGGCACCTATTCACGATCGCGCAACAAGTCTCAGGGCGGCCCTGGCGACTCCGAGACGATGGGCGCGTTGGCTCGCGAGGGTTTCCTGCCGGGCTACGGCCTCGAGTCGGGGAGCCTGGTTGGCACGGCCGAGCCCCCACGCATGACCCAGGGGCTCGACGACTTCGACCTGCCGCGTCCACCCACGCTGGCGCTGCGCGAGTACGTGCCGGGCAACGCCATCTACGCCAACGGCTTCCGCTTCGTGCCGCGTCGCTTCCAGCTCACGCCCGAGGAGACGCTCCGCTTCCGGGTGGTGGTCGATCAGCAGGTGGTTCAGGTGGTGGGGACCGACACTGCGAACGCACCGCTCGCCGAGCAGGAGCTTCGTGCGGTCCCCGTGTGCGATGTGATCCTCCCGTCTCAGTCTCAGATCTCTGACGAGGAGGAGTTTCGCTTTCAGATGCCCGTGGCGACCTACGGAAACGACCGGGGCTACCATCGTGGCGGCACCGCCTGGTCCTGGGGCGACCTCGACGTACGCTTCCGCCGAGGCGTCCAACTGCGGCTGGTGAACGTCGGGCCGCGCAAAGAGGTCGAGCAGACGCGCCTCGGCTTCCCGCTCTGCCTGGCCTGTGGACAGTCGCACTCGCCCTTTGCCAGCAAGAAGTCGCGCGAGGAGTTCGAGAAGCTCCATCTGGAGCGCTGTGGCCACGTGGTGCAGCCTACTGGGTTCTACGCGGACGTCGAAGTCGACGTGCTCGGCCTCCACGACGTGGAGGACCGCACGGTAGGCTTCAGCGTGATGGAGGCCCTGCGCATAGGCGCCGCACGCGTCCTCGACATGGAGATCGAGGACCTACAGCTGCTCGCGCTGGGGCGCGTCGGAGAGGAAACCTGCGACATCCTTCTGTATGACCCGATGCCCGGCGGATCCGGCCTCCTCGAACACCTCGCGGAGCGTTGGGAGGATGTCCGTGCCGCGGCGCTGCAACTGCTCACACAGTGTCCGGGAGCATGCGAGTCCTCGTGCATCGACTGTCTGCAAACCTACCGAAACCGCTTCTACCACGAGTACCTCGACCGGTACGTCGGCGCGCAGATCCTCGGGGGCGCCGCCGGACCACTGGTGGAATTGCACCCGATCCCCGAGAACCTCCCCAAGACGCAGTCCACGATCGGTCAAGGGCAGACGTGGATCGAGAACCGCTTCAGGAAGTTCCTTGGTGCGGCGGGACTGCCACCACCGTTCTGCCAGCGCCGCATAGACCTCGGCGCTGGGTACGGTGCGACCATCCCCGACTTCTTCTACGATGGAGACGACGAGGACGAGCCAGGTATTTGCATCTACCTCGACGGCATGGCGGGCCATATCCACGGTAACTCGGAGCAAGCCAAGAAAGACCGCGCGATCCGGGCAAGGCTCGACAGCCTCGGCTACGAGGTTGTCGTCGTCCACTCGTTCGAAGTGCATGACAAGGACTCCGTTGTGCGCGCCATCGCGCGTATCGCGAAGTACCTTGTCGGCAAGGCAAAGCAGCGGGAGGTCAAGCAGGACACGAGTTGGTTCGAGCGTACGACCGCCGTAGACGTTGTCGCCGACCCGAGGCTCTCCGTCATCGACGGCGGACGTGCGACGTCTCAGCCCGCAACCTCACCCCCACCGCACCTGCGCGTCGTCCAGCCGAAGCCCGAGGAACGGTACGTCACCTGTGTCCCACTGATTCCCCTCAAAGCCGCCGCCGGCGCCTTCAGCGACGCCCAGGCGCTCGACGACGATGACTGCGAGTGGGTAGAGTTCTGCGGTCGCACGAGGCCTGCTCCGGGTCTCTTCGTCGCCCAAGTCGTCGGCGAGTCGATGAACCGCCGCATCCCGAACGGCGCGTGGTGCCTCTGGCGAGCCAAACCCGGCGGCACCCGTCAGGGCAAGGTCGTCCTGGCTCAGCACCGCGACATCCACGACCCCGAACTCGGCGGACGGTACACGGTGAAGGTCTACGAGTCCGAGAAGGTCGCGACCGACGACGGTGGATGGCGGCACTCGGTGGTTCGCCTAAAGCCAGATTCTGACGACCCGTCGTTCCAGCCCATCGTGTTCGAGAATCTTGAGGAAGGTGAACTCGCGATCGTCGCCGAGCTTGTTGAGGTCCTCGCATGAGGTCGAGCAGCGCAAGGCCGATGGGTATCTGTTCGACGAGCATCGCGCACTATTGCCGAAGGGAATTCGACCGGATGACCACGCTTACAGCACATGCAGCCATGCCGAACCTCCGTGGGGATCAGGTTCTGAGCAACTCACCCATAGCCTGCGGGATGGATGGAGTTGTGAGCGTCGCCGGGGGTGATGGATGCGCGGGCGGCATGGAAGGCTTGACGGCTTGACGGAGGGAATCGAGGGATTGG
>JALVDI010000048.1 GCA_027009115.1 Polyangiaceae bacterium
CCCGGCTGCGTCTCTGCCCGTGGCGTCTTCGAGGACGGCACGGTCGTGGTTCGTTACCGCCCGGATGCGACCACGCCCGAAGCGATCGCGGCCGCCATCACGGGCGCGGACCGCGGCGACGCCCCGCCGTTCACGGCACGTGTGGTGTCGGTACCCTGAGCTCGGCCGCAGACGCCGGGCCGCCTGAAGGCCACCTCAGATGAGCACGACGATCTGCTCGAGGTTGAGCCCCGCGGGGTAGGCGTAGCTCGTGTACGTCCCCAGGCCGTATTGGATCACGCCGAAGGTGTCCGTCGCCGTCAGCGCATGAATGCCCCCTTCGATGGGGACGATGCCGATCTCGAGGCCGCCGACGCTCTGCCAGCTCGGCGAGATGCTCGCACCGTCGAGCTGGATGTCGAGGCCCGGGGGCCGGGTGATGAGCAAGAACGACTGCCCGTTGCTGCCGGCGTTGTAGCTGGTCGGCGCCGCAAAGCGATAGTCGCTGCGCCACTGCTCGCGAGGGACGAGGGTCGTCATCGCGGGGTCGCCCCGGGCGGCTGGAGGCGTGGTGTAGTTCTGACCGAGCAGGAACTGACTGACCTGGATGGCCTTGTCCGCAGAGACGCGGAAGGCACGATCGGAGAAGAACTCGATCCACTGGCCTGCCCCGAGGGTCGCCGCCGAGGTGCCATCCTGCGGTGGATCGACCACGACGTTCGTGCCGTCGAAAGCGGCGACCACCCGAACCAAGTTCGGACGCGGCGTCGGGGCGTCGATCATCGGCATCGAGACGAACTCGGTACCCCAGGTCTGTACCGGCGCGAGCTGCGTCTCGAGATGGTCGCAGGCCTGGCTGGAATAGGGGACGTAGGCGCAGACGTGACCGCCGAAGACCTCCACGGGCTGACTGGCGTGGATGCGCGTCCCCGTGAGATCGTATTCGCTCTCCAGGCAGGTATCGAAGAACTCCTCCCCCACCGGCGACGACTCGGTGACGCTGTTGTACCCGGGTCGCCCTGCCGCGCAATCGGGGGGGATGGCGGACGCGACGTGGGCGACCTCCCCACGCTGCAAAGTGAACGAGATCGACGTTCCGCGGGTCGCCGCCGGCCAGCGTCCGGAGGCGTCGGCGGCGACGTTGCCTGTCAGAAACATCTCGACCCTCGTGGGCTCCGGTGTGATGCCCACGATCGCGATGTAACTGGGAGCCTTCAAGGTCGAGCGCATCCCGCCGAAGATCCCGCCGCGCATCCCCGTCGCTCGGCTCAGCGGCGCGTAGGTCGCGCCCACGTAATCGCCGGTAAGCACGTGCGCCGGGAGCAGCAGCGTCGCATCGTTCGTAAAGCTGAAGTCGCCACCGCTGCTGTACTCGAAGGGGTTGAACTGGGAGACCGTGACCGGAAGATCGGAGGTGAGCCGATAAGCGCCGTCAGCCGTCGTGAGGCCGCTCCAGTCGCTGGTGGGAAAGCCGAAGGACTGCGCATCGATCCACGGCAGCGGGATCTCCGAGACCGCGTTGGGAGGCACGCTCACGGTCGTTACAGTGCTGCCGCCGCGGGTCACCTCGACGTTGGCGGCGGTCGCGTTCGGGTTCGAGACGACCACCCGATAGTCGAAGAGGTTGCGGTCGAGCTCCCCGATATTCGCGAGGGGAGCAGGCCAGTACTCGCAGCCGATGTTCGACGCGGTCGACTCCGCTTCGCCGCAGGGGTCGCCGCAGTAACCGCCCGCGGTGCAGGTCGAGCCCCACTCGTCGCAGTTGCGGCCGGTCACCCAGGCCTGGCCGCTCGTCGCGCAGATCATCGAGGTGTTGCCTTCGCAGCGACGTGTCCCTGGCCGGCAAAGTACGCAGCGCAGCTCGGGGTCGCAGGCGTCGTCGCAGACCGTCTCGTGGGTGCGCGACGCACCGTCCGCACCGCACTGGTAGTAGACGTTGCCGTCGCAGTCCCACTCCCCGGGCGTGCACGAGAATCCCGCATCCCGCGGGGGGACCCGGCCATCCACTCCAGCGTCGAATCTTCGACCGCCTCCATCTCGGGACGAAGGATGGCTGTTGTCGGCGCAGCCAAACATCACGAGCGCGAGGAACGAGGCGAGGGCCAAGGAAGGACGCATCCCCTCATGATGACAGGCGCCGCGGCTGCCCCCAAGAGGCTTCGCGCTTCGCCCAACCCCAGGGCGTCTGTGGCACCCTCGTGGCCTCCGTCGACGAGCACCTGGTCTTTCCTCGGATCGAGGCCCTCGACCTCTCCCCTGGGCCCGGCGTGACGGTCATCACCGAGCGTCGCACCGGTTCTCCGTCGCAAGGAGTTGCCGCGTCGTCTCAGAACAGGCCGATGCTGAAGTGGAAGGCGCCGAAACCCTCGCCGAGGAACTCGCGGCGTAGGAGCTTGATGCCGTAGTCGAGGGCGATGGGGCCGACCGGCGTCCCGATGCGGATCCCGAGACCGGCCGTGGGGCGGAGCTCGAACGGATTGAGCTGGCCGGGTTCGATCCACGAGTTGCCGAGATCGACGAAGGCGCCGCCGCGAAGCTCGCCGGCGATGGGGAAGCGGAGCTCGCCCCGCAGGACCATGAAGGTGTCGCCGCCCTGGATGAGCCCGTTGACGTTCCCAAAGAGCGACGGATTGCGCTCGATCTCGTCTGCGAGATCCTGCGGCACGAGGGCGTCCTGGAGGTAACCCCGCAGCGTGTTGACCCCGCCCACGAAGAAGGAGCGGTTGGGATAGGTCTCCGAGCGATCTTCGAGGTGCACGACACGCCCGAGCTTGAGCTGGGCGGCGAAGACGAAGCGATCCCGCGAGCCCAAGGGGAGGTAGCCGCTGGCCGTCAGCGTCATCCGCAGATGATGGCTGAAGAAGCGCCGCAGCTCGCCGGCCCGCTCGATGCGCTCCGAGCGAAGGGTACGCGCCCACTCCGCCGTCGCCGAGGCGAAGAAACCGCGGGTCGGTACGAAGGGACTGTCCCGCCGGTCGTAGGAAACGGTCGTGCCGATGGCCGCGAGCGTGCTGCGACCTTCGGGCACGCGCAGGAGGTTGCGCAGCCGAGTGTCGCCAGCGACCTGCCGAAGGATCTCCTCGTAGCTCTCTTGTCCGAGCACATCGACGTTGTTGTTCTCGACGTCGCCGCTGAAGGAGATGCTGATCTGCCGCCGCGGGCGCCACACGAATGTGAGGTCGACGCTGTTCTTGAGCAGGCCGAAATTGCGTTCGTTCTCGCGCATGTGGATGGCGGCCAGGGAGGTGCGCACGTCGGACAGGCCGATGAAAGGGAACCCCAAGCGGATGGCGATGCGGCGCTCCAAGCGGTCGGCGAGGCTCAGGGCGAGAAAGCGCTTTTCGATCTCCGAGTCGAGGAAAAAGAACTGATAGCCGAGCTGTGCCGAGAGGGTTGCGCTGATCGCGGTCCCGAAGAGGTTGCGGTAGCCATACTCGAGACCGAAGCGGGCTCCCTGCGCGGTGGACACACCGGCGCGGAAGTCGAGGTATTGAGTCTTGCGCTCCACGACGGAGATGACCACTGGCTTGACCCGCGCGGGGAGCTCGGCGTCCTGGGGCGCGACGCTCACGCTCGTGAAGACCCCCAACGCCAGCAGTCGCTCCTGGGTGTCGCGGAGCGTCGAGGGGCGGAGGATCGTCCCCCGATGCAGAGGGATCACGCGCCGGATCAACGACTCCGTGGTGAGCTCGTTGCCCTCGACGCGCACGGCGCCGACGCGAACCTCGAAGCGCTCGTTGACGTGCAGCAAGAGCTGTGCGCGGGTCCGGTCGGACGAGAAGCGAACGCTCGCCTCGACGCTCGCATAGTAGAAACCCCGCTCCTGGTAAGCCTGCACGATGGCGGCCTTGGCGCGCTCGAGGCCAAGGTAACTAAAGGGTTGGCCCCGCTCGAGGCCCGCGGCCAGGAGCACCTCGCGGCTCGTCAGCGCGCGGTTGCCTTCGAGCACGACCGCATGGATGAGGGAGCGGGGCCCTTCGACGACGGGCACCACGACGGCGGCGCGGCGCGGACCGACCGGCTCCAGGCGGGCCGGTCCAACCCGGGCTTCGAGGAAGCCATCGGCCTCGTAGAGATCACGCACGTGCTCGACGGCGCGCTCGTAGGCCTCCGGGTACCAGATGTGGAGGGGGTCCGTGTCGAAGGGAGGGGGCGCGGCCCGCTCGCGGCGCCGGCGGCCGGCCACGAGCCGTTCGATCGTGTCGGGGTCGACCGGGTCGAGGATGCCTCCAATGCCGAGAGCCTCGTCGAGGAAAGACCCGAGTTGGTCCTCCAGGAAGGCGTGGCTGAAGTGGCGCGCGCCGGGGAACGCGCGGGCGACGACCCGCAGCTGCGGTCCGGCGCGGATCGCGAGGACCAGGCGCGCCCGCGTTCGATCCCGGCCGTGGATACGCCGCACCCGGACCCGGGCGTCGCTGAACCCGCGGCGGCGGTAGAGATCGGCGACGCGCTCGGCCAGGGCGCGCTCGAAGCCCCGGTCCAACCGCTCCTGCCCCAGACCGAGCGACTCGTAGACGAGGCTCCGCGTGAGGGGTTCGGGGTGGAGGATCTCGACGCCGTAGCGCGGTCCGACGTGCGACCCGATCACGAGGACCACGCCTCCCGGGCGCCGGCGGAGGTGGACCGGGCCAAGGCGCGCCTCCAGCCAGCCGTCTCTGCGTAGCCGGCGCTCGGCTCGTTGTACCGACTCGTCCAGTTGCCTGCGGTCGAGGATGTCGCCCACATCAACGTCGAGGAGCCCGCGCACGCGGCTGCCCCTCGGCGGCGGCTGCCCTTCGAAGACGACCGCGACGATGCGCGTCGGCTCGCCCTCCGAGAGCTGAATGCGCAGAACCTTGCGCGCCGGATCGTCGGTGTCCCGAAGCTCGAAGCGGGCGCGCATCGCCTCGTAACCGCGCTGCGCATAAAGCTCGCTCAGCTCGCGGCGCAGTCGATCGAGTCGGGTACGCTCGATCTCCACGCCCTCGCCGATCTGGAGCTCGCGGAGGATCGCCTCGTCGTCCATGACCTCGTTGCCCACGATGTCGACCCGAGCGAGCACCAGCTTGGGTACGAGGTGCGCCACGATCCTCGCCCCCTCGCCTTCGGGGATGACCTCGAGCTGGACGTCCGCCCAGCGCCCGCTGGCGACGAGTCGCTGCACCGTGGCGCGCAAGAGGCGTCGGCTCAGTCGGGCGTTGATGGGGATGCCCACGTCCCGCGCGCGAGTGGTGCGCGCCGCCTCACCGGCGACCTCGACCCCGAGGATGCGGCGGCCGAGGAGGTCGTCCCACTGCGCCCGCACGGAGACCGTGAGGCAGGCGGCCACCAGCAGGGCTACGAGGTGAGGGCGCAAGGCGGTGCCCGGTTTTAGCAGAATCGGCGAATCTTCGAGCCTTTTTGCGGCCGCTTGTTGCTCCGAGGAGGCTCCATCGCTATGCCCGGTGGCGATGGACCCCGCGCAGATGCTCGCCCGAGGACGCAGCCGCGAGACGGCGATCCGCCGGGACCGCTTCGGTCGTTGGTTCGACGGCGACGTGCCCATCACCCACCCGGGCCTCGTCGAACGCTTCGATGGCTGGATCGACCGGGCACCGGATGGCCGCTACTGCCTCTCCAACGAGGTCAACTGGGCCTTCGTGAGCCTCGAAGGGCCCCCGTACCGGGTGCGCTCGGTGACCCTGGGTGAGCCGCTGATGCTCGAGCTCTCCGGCGGTCGGCGGGAGGCGCTCGATCCCCGGACGCTGCGGCTGGGCGAGGACGACTCGCTATGGTGCGACGTGCGTCAGGGTCGGGTGCCTGCGCGCTTCGACAACCACGCGCTCCTGCAGCTCGGCGACTTGATCGGCGAGGACGAGGAGGGCACGTTCCTGCGGCTTGGCGGGCAAATCGTGCGACCCTCCCGCGTGCCGGACCCCCAGGCCGGCTGGAACCCATCGAAAGGACACGTCGAGGCGTGAGCATCCCCCGCAAGCGTGCCGAGCTCGTCGCCGGCGCCCTGGCCCTGGCCATCGGCGCGCCGCTGGTCGTGCTGCTCGGCATGGCCGTGGCCGACGGGGTGCGCCGCTACCGGGAGGCACCGCTCCGGGCCATGCTCGGCGACAGACGCTTCGAGGAGCTGCAGGAGGACTCGGGCGGGTTCCCGCACTACCTCGGGCGCGAGCGGCTGGCCCCGGACTTCGAGCTGACCGATCGCCGCGGCCGCTCCTGGGCGATGCGCGACCAGCGGGGCAAGGTCGTCGTGCTCAACTTCTGGTCGGTGAGCTGCCCGCCCTGCCTCGAAGAGATGCCGTCCCTGGAAGTCTTGGGCGAGCTGGCCAAGCGCTGGGACGACGTCGAGATCGTGGCGATCAACACCGACGCGAGCTGGGACGAGGTCGACGCCGTGCTGCCGGCGCGCTCGAAGCTCACGCATCTCATCGACCCCGACAAAGCAGTCACCCGCGGCATGTTCGGCACCGAGCTGTACCCCGAGACCTGGATCATCGACGCCGACGGAGTCGTACGCTTTCGCTACGATGGGGCCTTCGACTGGTCCAACCCCCTCGTCCTCGACGTCATCGCCTCGTTCCGCTGAGAGGGAGGGCGGCACGGCGGGCCGGTGGGTGGCCGGAGGCCCGAAAAGAGCGGGGAAAGTGCCCCCGTGCTAGAGCATATCTCAAACCCCTCGTCGCCGCTCCGCGGCCTGCGCACGCCCTCTGCCGCCATCCTCTCACCTCGACAATGCTCGGCATTCCCTCGGCTCGCGGATGCGCCAGCGGTCCCGCCCAGTCCACGGATCGATCGACGATCGCCCTTGAGATGTGCCGTAGGGTCGAATGTCCTCTCCGGAGCCCCCGCCGTTGTCTGAACCGCCGCCCGATGCGCCCTCCTCGGCGACGCCGCGCGGTCCCCGACGGGGTCGCTTCGTCGCGGCGCTCCGCATCGCGACCTGGCTGGGCGCCATCGCCTTGTTCGGGGGCATGGCGCTGACCCAGACGGAGTGGGGCGAGCGGAAGATCGCGGCCCTCGCGGAGAAGGCGATCGAAGAGGAGCTTGGGTTGCAGGCGCGGCTCGGTGAGGTCGAGGTGCGCTTCGGCTGGCTGCCGCCGGAGGTCTTCGTCTACGCCGCGGACATCGAGCTCGATCACCCCGAGTACGGCGACTTCGTGACCGCCGACGCGCTGATCATCCGGCCGTCGCTGCTGGCATTCCTGACCGGCGGCATCGACCTGCAGACGATCGAGATCGACGAGCCGCAGGTACACCTGAGGATCGAGGACGGTGCCGTCGTGAACCTCCCCCGCTTGCCCGAAGGGGGAGACGGCCCGGTCACGCTGCCCTTCGATCGCCTCATCGTGCGCGACGCCGCCGTCAGCTTCGACGCGCCGCCCCATGGATCCGGCGCGCTCCGTCGCCTGGATCTCACCGTCGAGGCGGACGGCCAGGTCATGGACATCGCCCTCGAGAGCGAAGAAGGCGAGCTTCAGCACGCGACCGGCCAGGAGACCCTCGAGCGCCTCCTCTTCGAGGGGCGCGTCGACCTCGGGGAGCGCCGGGTCGAGGGCAGGCGGGCAGCGCTCCGAACTCCGCTCTTGCGGGTGCTCGTCCGCGACGCATCGTTCGCCTTCGACCCCGCCGACGGGTACGCGGGGGAGCTCGTCACTCGCCTGGACTTGGCGCAGTTGGGCCGCCTCCCCATCGCGCTCGAGCTCCCGCTCCGAGGTGTCGTCGAGCTCGAGGCGCAGGTTCAGGGGCGCGGCGATAGCCCGTCCGCCACGGGAACCCTGCGCCTGATCGACGTGGTCCTCGACGAGAAGTGGGGCCTCGGCGACGAGCTCGACCTGGAGTTCGACGCCGACCGCGACGGGGTGGAGCTACGCGAAGGGAGCGTCGCCCACCTCCGCCACGGTGGAGAGGTGGCGCTGCGAGGGCGGGTCGGCCTCGACGCGGAGGCGGGCTACCCCGTCGAGCTCGTCGCCGACATCGACGACCTCGACCTCGGCAAGTTGATGGATCAGCTCGGCGTGACCGAGGACGCCATCGTCCGTTGGCCCATGAGCGGCCGGGGCGAGCTGCGCGGGACGCTGCAGCCTTTCGCCATCGAAGGACCCCTGCGGATACGCACCCGCGACTTCCGAGTCACCGTGGAACCCTGGCACCAGCGGCGAGCCACGCGCATCCTCGGCGTCGACCAGGGCGTCGTCCAGGGTCGCTGGCGCTTCGACGAGGAGGCCGCGAAGTTCCTCGACGTGCGCCTGAACACACCGAACTCACAGGTGCATGTGCCGGTCGTGCACCTCGGTTTCGACAACCGCCTCCGCGTCGAGGCCGAGGCGACGTCGATCGACCTGCGCGACGTCAGCCCGCTCGTGGACTTCGGTCTGGCAGGCGTCGGCACGGCGACGGTCTCCGTCAGTGGGACCTTCTCCAGCCCGCAGGTGCGCGGAGCGATTCAGGTTCGCGACTTTCGCTTCGACGGTTTCCCGCTCGGAGACATCGAGACGAACTTCTACCTGCGGGACGACTACATGGCGGCGATCTTCCCGAACCTACGGGCCGCGAAGAACACGAGTCGCTACCGAGTCGACGACCTCACCCTCGACTTCAAAGACGAACGCATCGAGGTGACCGGGCACCTGCGCGCGAGCCGCCTGACCCTCCAGGACGTCTACCATGCGTTCCACTACGAGAACGACGAGCGCTATGCCCCCTACCAGGCGACCGCGCGCGGTCACATGACGCTCCGCTACACCTACGATTGGCCCGGCGACGGACCGAATGGGACCTTCTCCACGGACATGGACTTCGAGCTGCTTCAAGCCCGGCTCGACGACATCCGCTTTGATCGAGGCGCCTTCCGAGGGGCGTTCGTCTGGCACGACTACACTCGGGGTCTCGATGGAGGCGAGCTGAGGATCGATCGTTTCGAGCTACGGAAGGGGGAGGGCGCGCTCACGCTCTCGGGCGACATACGCCCGCCGCGGCCTGGGAGCCCAGCCAACCTCTACCTCGACGTCGAAGCCGACCAACTCGCGCTCGCCTCCCTCGAAGGCGTCGGCGACCGGCTCCCCATCCATGGGATCGCCTCGGTCCTCGGCGAGGTCCGAGGCACGCCGGACGTGCCGCGGATGCACCTGGACGTGGCTCTGACCGGCGTGCGCTGGGAGGATGCGTACCTTGGCGACGCCCGGATCTACGTACGCCTCACGGACCGGACGGATCCGTGGGTCGCCGAAGCGGCTCGCTGGCAGAGGGTCCCCGAAAACGAGCCCTGCGCGCATGCCCGACGCGGCCTGGCGCGGGGACGCTGGCGGCCGGCACCGCCGGTGCGAACCGTCGACGGGCCGAGGCCGCGCCTCGATCGACCGATGGCGTATCTCGTGTGCGGAGAAGGTTTCGGGGGGCAGGTGCGGCTCGATATGGCCGTCGGCTGGACCGACGTCTACCCGCTACGGGGCGTCGTCGATCTGATCGACTTGCGCCTCGACTCGTTCCTCGAGTCGACGCTTCCCGAGCGCAACTTCGGGGGCAAGGTGCGAGGACGCATCGCCCTCACCGCGGGCTCGATGCTGCGTGATGGTTCCCTCGGCGGTTGGATCCACCTGGACCGCCTCGAACTCGCCGCCCGCAATCCGCTCGAAGGCCGCGACTTTCAGCTCGCCAACGACGGACCCATCGATGTCCGTCTGGAGCGCGGCGGTTTCGAGCTTCGCCGTGCGGTCCTCCGAGGACCCAGCGACACGGGCCTTTCCTTCAGCGGCGGCGGCAACGCCGAGGGGAACCTCGCGCTCCGCGTCGATGGAACCGTCGGCCTGGAGCTCCTGGAGAGTCTCTCCCCGGAGGTCGCCGACAGCGGCGGACAGCTCTCGCTGCGGGTGGACATCGGAGGCCGCGTCGACGACCCGCACTTCTCGGGAGAGGCCGTCGTCCGCGACGGACGGCTCGCGCTTCGCCGCCTCGCCTTCGCCCAGCTTCACGATCTCCGCGGCCGCATCGAGTTCAGCGAGCGCCGCGCCGTGTTCGAGGGTTTCGCCGCGCGGTTCGCAGGCGGCGACCTGGAGCTCGAAGGGGTCGCGAGTATTCGGGACGGCTCGTTGCGCCGTTACGGTTTCGAGGTGCGGGTGCGCGATGCGCTGCTGAGGCCGATGGAGGGCGTCCGAGCGGGTGTCGACGCCAGGCTGCGCCTCGCCTGGAGGCGTGGCGAGCGCCTGCCCTTGCTCTCGGGCGAGCTGCGCTTGGACCGGGTGCGTTACGAGCGGCCCATCCAGCTCTCGCCGACGCTGGGGCAGCTCTACCGTCCGCAGCGTGCGGAAGTCGAGCGCTACGATCCGGATCGCGACAACGTCGCCCTCGACCTGAGAGTGATCGACCTCTCTCCGATCCGAGTGCGCAACAACCTGCTCGACCTCGATCTGCGCATCGACGACGCGGAGCAACCCTTCCGCATCGTCGGGACCGACCAGCGACTGGGCGTGTTGGGTGCCATCGAGGTGAGTCGCGGCAAGGTCCGGTTCCGTAACACCGAGATGGACGTGACCCACGGGGTGATCCGCTTCACCGACGAGACCCGCCTCGACGCGAGCTTCGATGTGCTGGCGCAGACGGAGATCCGGCGGCAGCAATCGTCGCGGGATCTCACCGCACCGACCTGGCGCGTGCAGCTGCGCGCCCACGGCGACATGGACGCCTTCCGCCTCGACGCCACCAGCCAGCCGCAGCTCTCCCAGGAAGACCTCATGTTGCTCCTCACCGTCGGCATGACCTCCGTGGAGGCACAGCAACTCCAGGCCGGCGATGTCGGGGGCACGGCCCTCGAAGCGCTCTCGGCCATCGCGGGGGTCAACGAGGAAGTGACCAACGCCGTGCGGGTCATCGACGAGTTCGCGATTACCACGCGCTACTCGCCGGTGACCGGGCGGCCGGAACCGATGGTGACCATCGGCAAGCGCATCACCGACCGAGTGCGCCTGAGCGCCGCGACCGGGCTCACCGGCGAGCAGCGGACGTTTCAGACTGGTCTCGAGTGGCAGGTCGGCGACCAGACGTCCTTCCAGATGCTCTACGACAACATCAACCGCGAGTCCTCATCGAGCTTCGGCAACCTCGGCGTCGACTTCCACTGGCGCCTGGAATTCGAGTAGGGCTCGAGCTCCGCTCAGCGGCCCGCCGGACGCCCGCCTTTGCGCGGGTCGCTGACGGCGACGAGGCGGCGCCCCTGGCCCGCGTGGATTCGCACGAGCTGCACGTTGGCCACGTTGTGGATGGGCTCGTGGATGTGCCCACGCGCGGTGAGCGCCCCAAGGCGCTCGGCGTCCAAGGGCTGGACCTCCTCGGTGCGTAGCTCGTTGGGGTGGCCTTGGTGGTGGATGCGCGGCGCTTGCACGGCCTGCGCCGCCGACATGCCGAAGAGCAGATGGTAGAGGGCGACCTGCTCCGTCGCGGTCACGATGCGGCTGCCGCCGGAAGCTCCCAGGCACAGCAGCGGCGCGCCTTCGTGCAGAACCAGGGTCGGCGACATGGTCGAGACGGGACGCTTGCCGGGGCCCGGGAGGTTGGGCGCGCCACCGACGAGCCCAAAGGCGTTGGCCTCGCCCACGGCCCGCGCGAAGTCGTCCATCTCGTCGTTCATGACGATCCCGGCGGCGGTGTAGCGTGCCCCGAAGGGCAGGTTCACGGTGGTGGTGACGGCCGCCACGTTGCCCTCGGCATCGACGACGCACAGATGGCTGGTGCCCGCGTTGTCGCTTTGGAGGACGGCGGCCGAAGGGCCCAGCGGCCGATCGTAGTCCTCGGGAGGCATGGCCAGCGCCGGGTGGAAGGCGTCGGCGCGGGCCTGGAGGCGCTGGGGGGCCATCATCGCCTCGAGGGGCAGCGCGACGTGATCCGGGTCGCCGAAGTAGCGCTCGCGATCGAGGAAGGGGCCCTTCCATGACTCGGCGAGGGCATGGAGGAAGGCCGCGCTCGGAGGCCCGTCCGCCGTCGGGCGCCAGCGCTCGTCGATGCGTTCGAGGACGGCGAGGCTCTGCAAAAGGGTGAAGCCGCCGGCGCTCGGCGGGGGAGCGGTGACCCACTCGAAGCCGAAGTGGTGGCCCCGCAGCGGCGCGCGCTCCACCACGCGGTAGTCCCGCAGGTCCGCCAGCGTGAGCACGCCACCGGCCTCGCGGTTCGCGCGCACGATCGCCCGCGCGATGCGGCCACGGTAGATCGCGTCGGCGCCGCGGCTGCCCAGGGCGCGGAGCGTCCGCGCGAGCTGGGGCTGCCGCAGCCGCGTTCCCACCGCCAGCGCCTCCTCGCCGCCGAACCAGGTCCGCATCAGCGGGTCGCGCCGCATCTGTGGGCCGAAGACTCGGGACAGGTGCGCGAGCGCCGGCGTCACCACCACGCCCCGCTCGGCCAGGCGGACCGCCGGCGCAGCGATCTGCGCGAGCGGGAGCGAACCGAAGCGCCGCACGAGCTCCGCAATGCCTGCGGGCTCTCCCGGCACACCGGTCGCCAGGCCCCCGAGCTGCGACGCGGCGTTGGCCGGGCCCTCCATGGGCGCTGCGACCTCGTCGTACATGTCCGGCCGGGCCGCGGCGGGCGCGCGCTCGCGAAAGTCGAGGAACGTGAGGGAGCCGTCGCTCGCCCGGTAGTAGAGCGCGAAGCCGCCGCCCCCGAGGCCGCTCGAAGCGGGGTTGGCCACGCCGAGGGCGAGCATCGTCGCGGCCGCCGCGTCCGCGGCGTTCCCTCCCCGCGCCAAGATCTCGGCCCCGGCGGCGCTCGCGTCGGGGTGGTCGGCGGCGACGGCCATCCGAGCGAACTCCCCCCAGAACGTGTCGGCCAGCCGAGGCGCTTCGGCTCGAGGACTCTGCCCGAGCAGGCACAAGGCGAGGAGAGCGACAGCGACGGCACGCAACAGAGCCATGGGCCTTGTGTACGACGCGCACCCCGGGATGGCGAGAGCCGGCGCTGGCGTCTTCCCTTCGAAATCACCCCGCCCTTGTGTTAGAGCACTTGCCGAAACCCCTCGTCGCCGCTCCACGGCCTGTGCACACCCCCTGCCGCCATTTCGCCTCAAGAATACTCGGCATTTCCTCGGCTCGTCGCCGCGGCATGGATCGCACCCGGTCCGCGAATCGACGGGGGTTTCTGAGATGGGTCCTGGAGCGCATCTCGAATCGTCGCGGGCACGGACGGCCCGGCGCCCCTCACGAACCGGCCCGCCGGTGTCCGCGATCGGCTCCATCATGAGTTGCCAAGGGATCGACCGATGCGCCTCGTTTTCGTGATGGACCCCGTCGACACGGTCGTGGTCGACGAGGACACCAGCTTCGCCATCATGCTCGAGGCCCAGCGCCGCGGCCACCTGGTCGATCACTGCCGGATGCAGGACGTCGAGCTCATCGACGGCCGCTGTCGGGCGCGGGTGCGGCGGGCGACCCTCCAGCGGGACCCCGCGGAGCCCATCCGACTGTCCGACCCGGAGCTTCTGGAGCTGGCGCAGGCCGATGTGGTCTTCGTTCGCAAGGACCCGCCCTTCACCAGCGAGTACCTCTGGTTGACGCTCCTGCTCGAAACGCTCCGGGGCCAGACCCTCGTCGTCAACGACCCGCGCGGGCTGCGCGAAGCCAACGAGAAGCTCTACGCCACCCACTTCCCGCAGCTCATGCCGCGGACGCTGGTGTCCGCCGACAAGGCGCGGATCAAGGCGTTCGTCGAAGACGTCGGCGGGCGGGCGGTCATCAAGCCCGTGGATGGCCACGGCGGGGACGGCATCTTCGCGCTCGCTCTCGGCGACCCAAACCTCAACGCCCACATCGAGACGGTGACGCGGCACGGCCGGCGGGTCGCGATGGTCCAGGCGTTCATCGATGCGGTGCGGGAAGGCGACAAGCGCATCTTGTTGATGGACGGCGCCATCGTCGGCGCAATCCTCCGCGTTCCCCAACAAGGGGATTTGCGCTCGAACATCCACGTCGGCGGGCAGGTGGTCGCGACCGAGATCACCGACGCCGACCGACGCATCGTCGACGCCGTCGTTCCGAGGCTCCGGGCCGACGGCTTGGTCTTCGTGGGCCTCGACGTGATCGGCGGGCTGCTGACGGAGGTCAACGTCACCAGCCCCACGGGCATCCAGCAGATGTCCCGCTTGTCCGGCACGAACTGCGAAGCTCGCGTCCTCGATTGGCTCGAAACGAAGGTTGGCTCGTGAAGCGACTGCTGCCGATTCTCCTGTGCGTGGCGTGCGGCCCCAGCGCACTGCAACTCCCTCCTCGCACCGTCCCCGCCCTTCGAGGACAGGGGTTCGAGCGCACGATCACCACGGTGACGGACCTCGACACGGTGCGCGATGTCGCCGAGGGCCTCGATCGCACCTACGTGGCCACGGACCGCGGCCTGCTGGTCTACGGGCCGGACGAGGCGCCGACGCGCCTGGGACGAGCCCAAGGCCTGGGAAGCGACGACGTGCGCGCGGTGACCGTCGATGCGCAGGGGACCGTCTTCGTCGCGACCGCGGCCGCGGTCGTGCCGCTACGAGGGGCGCAGCTTGGCGACCGCTTGCCCTCGCCGCCGGTCGGCGAGGTCGTCGCGCTCGCCGCCCTGGACGACGGCACCCTCTTGGCCTGCGGCACTCGCGGCATCGCTCGCCGCTCCGGCGACGGGTGGGAGGGCTACGGCGAGGCCGTGCAGTGCACCGGGCTGTGGCCCACGCCGCAGGGGCGTGTGTGGATCGGCACCGCCCACGGGCTGCTCTACGTGGACGAGGACGATGTGATCCGCGAGCACGCCGAAGGCCGCGGGCTCCCCGCCGGCTGGGTCCGCGGCGTCGTGCCGACCCAACCGGGCCAAGCGTTCGTGCTCGTCCAGAACGCGAGTGAGAGCTACTTCGCCTTCTTCGACGGCAGCCGCTGGTACAGCTACACCGTGCCCGACTTCGAGCGCCCGCTCGTCGGCCTCGGCCGCGTGGGCACCGAGATGGTCGCCGTCACCCGTGACTTCGCCTTTGTCGTCTCCGACGCGGGCCGCGGCTCCGGTGTCCCCTTGAGGGCCCTCGGTCGCGGCGAGCGCCTCTCGGTCCGCAGCTACCGGGCGCGGATCACCGCCGGCGATGTCCCACCGGGCGCCGCCGAGCCGCTGCGGCGGGCTCCGGTGAGGATGGCCGCGGTGCCCCCGAACCACCCGACGGTCGAGGCGCCGGGCTTCGTGATCGCGCCGCTGGGGCAGGTCGCCGAGGACGGCTATCTCGTGCGGCGCGGTGCCGGCAAGCTCTTCGTCGCCGACCGGAACCGCGGCGTGGCGCAGCTCGGCAGCGAAGGGGTCGCGCGGGTGCTCCGCAGCCGCGACCTCGTGGCCGAGCAAGACCTGCAGATCGCGAGCGACGAGCGGGGCAAGACTTGGGTCCTCACCGACGAAGGGCTCGTCGCCATCCAGCGCGAGGAGGGTCTCCGACGTGTCCCGACGCCCGAGGGGCTCCGCTGCGGATCCCTCGCGGAGGCCCGCCAAGGCATCTATCTGGGCTGCGTCGTGAGCGAACAGACCGGTGAACCGAACGCCGTGCGGGTGCTCCGGCGTCAGGGCGACGCCTGGACGGTGGCGTGGGAAGGCACCCTGAGCTTTGGCGTGGGACCCGACGCGCCGGACGCCCCGCGGCCAAGCCTCGTGTCGATCCCCATGCTCGCCATTCAAGGCGACGAGGAGGCGCTCTGGCTCGCGCTGCGGGTGACCCTGCCCGACGGGACAGGGCCGCGGCTGCGGGGGCTCGCGGAGATCCGCGGCGACCGCGTCGTCTACCACCACGCGCACGCCGACCCTGCGGTCGACGGGGAGGGCGCGCTGCTCATCCCCGACGAGCTCTCCAACATCGACGCTTCCCAGCCGGGGAAGGTCTGGCTCTCGACGCTCCTGGGCGCCGTCCGCCTGGGCGATCACCAGGCCATCACGTTTGGCGAAGCCCGCGGCGTGCGCGGCGAGGTGGTCAGCGACGTGCTCGTCGCGGCCGGGGGCAAGGTCTGGATCGCCGCCGCCGAGGGGCCGGGCTTCTACTTCAACCGCGAGCTCGAGTTCCGCATGCCCCAGGAGGTCCGCGCCGCGCGCCCGCTGCGGTTGGCCATGGACCGGGACGGCAACATCTGGGGCGCCGGTCCCAATGGGCTCGTCCGCTTCGACGGGACGCGCTGGACGGTGTTCGGCGAAGACTCGGGCCTGCCGATCACGAGCTTCGTCGACGTCGAGGCCGATGCCGCGGGCCAGCTCTGGCTGCTCGGGCGCGACCGCGTGCTGATCTTGGGTCCCGAGCGGCGGGTCGCTGCCGCCCAGCCGTGACTCAGCGGTAGGGTCCGCGAGGCGGCGGCATGAGGCCTCGAAGGCGGGCCAGTCCCCAGGCATGGTGGCGCAGCAGCCCTTTGACGGCCGCGCGGTAGACAGATCGGGCGCGCGGGGTGAGGTGCGCCTCGATGGTGCGGTCCGGGATCTCTCCGAGGATGCCGTAGAGGGCCAGCGCGGTCAGCAGCTCCGGTTCGCTCAGGGCCGGGCAGCTTTCGCAGACGACGAAGGGTCCGCGGCGGTGGGATCGCAGCATCACCGTCGTTGGGAACAGACCGAAGCCCAGGTAGATCGCGGTGGCGTCGACGAGCCGCTCGTCCTCGTCCATGGGAGGCGGTGGGGCCGCAGTCTGAACGACGTAGTAAGCCGAACCGCGAGCGAAGCGCCAGACGAGCGCGCAGGGGTTGTCGAGGAGCGAGGGGTCGTAAGGGATCGGAAACCCTTCCTGGGGTTGGGCGTCCTCGCCTTCGGGCAGCACCCACAGGGGCCAGTCCATCAGGCCCGCGTGTTCGCGCACGAAGAGAAAGTAGTCTTCGGCGAGGTCTTCGCCTTCGAGCTGCGGGTCGATGGGGAAGTCGACGGGCGTCGGCGTGACGATGTGGCGCCGCGCCAGCGCCGAGGGGGTGGCCGCGTGGCGAAGCCAGGCCCACGCCTCGACGAGCCAGTCGATGAAGCCGCCCGGGGCCATCTCGTCCCTACGATAACCAAGGATCAGCGTGGCGGCTCGGGCCGTTCGGCGGACCGGCTCAGCGGAGCAGCTCGGCGGACCGGCGGAGCGATGGACGGCGAACCGACGGACCGGCGGACCGCGAACTCGGCTCGAGGGCCTCCGGTGCGAGCGCTGCTCTTTCCGCGAGGCCCTCGGCGCGGCATGGCTCCGGAGGGGTTGCGGCGGCGCGACGATTTGCCGCGTTGAGCGTGGCGGTGGCATCGTCATCCTGGGTGTCCTCGCCGAAAGGACGATCCCCTCATGCGCACCGCTCTTGCTTTGCTGTCCCTGACTCCGTTGACGATCTCTTCGTGCGGCTCCAACGACGAAGCTGTGGAGCTGCGGTTCTCGGCCCTCGTGGGCAGCGAGCCCTTCCGCTGCGGCACGACCTACGCGGACCTTGGCGCGGGAACCGAGCTGACCCCCGTGGACCTCCGCTTCTACGTTCACGACGTGCGCCTGCTCCGAGAGGACGGCAGCGAGGTGCGCGTCGAGCTCGACGACGACGGCAAGTG